>CAYQTY010000133.1:484-8825 GCA_964420535.1 uncultured Leptolinea sp.
GACCCCGGCTGAGTGGCTTACGAAAAATCCGCCTTCCCAAACTTTTACCATAGTCGAAAATTCTTCCTGGAGTTGTCACCATGGCGTTAAGCGCTGGAGTGAAGATTGCGGGTGCACGCCAAACAGCCAGTGGAAAGCTCCGTTACGGACCGCGTTAAATCAAGTAGCGGAGGTTGTTGACGCAGTATATGAACGTGTGCTGGATGGTTACCATGTTGATCCATACGATCTGCGCGACGATTACATTCAAGTACTGATCGGGCAGGTTTCTCTCGATGAGTTCGTGAAATCCCACATACCGGATTGCACGGATCAAAAATGCCGCCAGGCAGGTTACCTTCTGCGCGCCCAGTATGAGCGTCAACGCATGTTTACATCTTGCGGGTGGTTCTTTGATGATTTCAACCGAATTGAACCGCGCAACAACGTAAATTATGCCGCGCAGGCATTCTGGTTGACACAACAGGTGGAGCCGGCTCTTTCACAGGACGCGATAGTGGCTGATCTTAAGAAAGTAAAAAGCAACCGGTCGAGTCTATCGGCTGATCAGGTATTCAAAAGTCACTTGCGTTTGGCCCAGAATTACTGGACTGAGAGTTCTTCTAAAGCCTGAATCAGCTTCTCCACCTGGTAACCCGCGCCATCTGATGCCTTCTGTAAGGTCGCTAATAATGGACGGGCGATTAGAACACGTTCATATTGAATGGATGGATCGGTTGAATCAGGTTCAAGAACAACAGCGGCCATCAGGCAGCTTATGAAGTCGTCAAAACCTTCTTTGGAATACCAGAGAACATCCTGGTAGCGGTTCGTCTGAAGCAAGAGTTGAATATCCGGATTAATTAGTGCGGATTGCAGGAAAGCAGACGGGTCCTGGCAAAGCGGGTCATCGATCCATTTTTGCATACTGATCATTACCCTGACCATTTTGACTACACGGATTGCTTCCTGCTGTGTCAGCCCCAGTCCACTGACAGCATTTTCGATATAACGGCCTGTTTTCCATTCATCAAACAGGCTGATGCTGTTACTTCGGATATCCTCGGGGTTAACAATCTTCCCAAGATTGGCTATATACGCGAAGATAATCGCTGCAAGCCGCAGTCCGGTGTTCTCTTGAAGAGCCTGTGACATTTTCAACCGGATCTCGTACCCAGGGGTGGATTTACCGGCCGGTTTGCCGGAAAGCACCAGTATCAATTCTATCAAGCGGGCCGTTTCGTCCACCACGTCATCCATGGGGGTGTTGGACTGCTGGATGCTTGCCGCACCGTTCACCAGATGCTGCATTTTCAGCCGGGCTTCCTCTTTGATTTTTAAGATTTCTTCCACATCGATGGATGGCTTGAGGATCTGGTTGTTCAGGTAATTCAGATACCCGGTGTTTATAATCTCACCCATGGGTTGCAGAATGGATTTTAAAAGGATTTCCTGCATGGAGTCAGCGATTGACGGCACACCTTCACCGTGCAGCAAGTCACACAATTGGCGGTACAGGTGGGATGAGTCATCATCCACAAGCCTGAAATCGGTAAAAACGATACACGTATACGCGCGCAGGTGGAGGAACATTCCCCGGTCGCGCAATTCTGCCGCCGGCCGGATGTATTCCAACCCGCTGTTCTGGTCACGGAAAATGACGAAATTGTTGTCACCGGGTTTGATCCCAAGACCGTCTACCAGTGATGTTTGAACCAGACGGCGATGGCCGTCAGGTCCGCGTTTGGTATAGGCGCAGGATATTTTGATCCACCCGGATGTTTCGCCATAATGGTTATGATATGCCACCAGTACACGGTCATTCCCCAGCCCATTGGTGAAGGCGATTACGTTTTCGTCCACGTTCCCATGACCGGTGAAGAAATCATAGAGGTAGAAGTCTTCGATGCCGGCAAACAGGGCGCGTTTGCGTACAATGGGGAATATTTCCCGTTCGTGCCGGCTGATCAAATCCTGGTCGGGTTTCTCATCGTAATAGGCGCGTTTGTATTCCATGCCGTACTTCTCGGTATACCCTTCGATTTGACCGTGACCGAACATAGGCAAGCCGGGTATGGTTGCCATAATTGTACAAACGCCGAAATACTTGTCACCCTTGCCAAACTGGTCAACCGCGGTGCGTTCATCGGGATTGGAAATGAAATTGACATAGCGCCGCAATATCTCAGGGTCGAATTCGAGCGTGTTCTTGATCAACTGCCGAAATTTGGCATTCTCTTCATCACGCAGCATATTCATGAACGCGCTGTTGTACACCCGGTGCATACCCAGTGTGCGGACAAAATAGCCTTCCATCAGCCAGAAAGCTTCTGCCAGCAGCAGCGTATCCGGGGCTTCTTTGGCTACCCGGTCGACAACCTCTCGCCAGAATTCCTGAGGCATTGCTGCCAGGAATGCGTCACGCGGGATACCGTGCTCCGCCCGCGAGGGTATATCGCCACCTGATCCGGGTTCGGGGAACCACAGGCGCTGAAAATGCCGGCGGGCAAGGGTCATGGCGGCGTCGAACCGGATGATAGGGAACTTGCGGGCGACATCCAGAATGGTCTGGATCACTGCCTCGCGCACCTCCGGATTCAGGTAATTCAACTGGGCGGTATCATTCCAGGGCATGCTGGTGCCGTCATTGCCATGGTATATGTGACGTGTGTCACCGTTGCGTTTGTCCACGCGCCTGAAGGTGACCGCCGCGTCGGTCCGGTTGTAATAATGGTCATCGATCTTGATCTCGATGTTCGGGTCGGGCGAAAGGTCCGGACCGTCAAATGTGTAACCGGGGAACGGGCTGTAGGGGAGGGAAAGGAAGCGGTCAGGGTTATGGATCACCCAGTCGCTGTCAATCGCCATATGGTTGGGAACCATGTCGCTGGCCAGGCGGATGCCGCGCTGCCAGGCGCGGTTACGCAAATTCTCATAGGCTTCATAACCGCCGATTTCATTGGCGATATCATAGCGGGCCAATGAATAGGCGGAGGACACAGCATCAGGATTGCCACACATCTGTTTGATGCGCGCGGAGGCGGTGCTGCGTTCCCACAGGCCGATCAACCATAGGCCAGTGAAACCGCGGGAGGCCAGTTCGTCAAGCTCTTCATCCGGAATCTGGTCAAGGCTAGTGATGGGTTTTTCAAATTTTTTGCTTAGCTGGTCCAGCCAGACAAGCGTATTTTTGGCGAGCAGGACAAGGCGGGGCATCCATTCACGGTCTGCGGAGTATTGCTCGTGCTCACTATCCAAAAGGGTTTGTGAGTAAACAGGCACATGGGTTTCACCCGGTCCGCCGCCAGCGAAACTGAGCTTTTCCTCCTCCCGTACAAAATCCAGACTGCTCAAAAGGCGATAAAGGAATTTTCCGAGTAAAACTCCCCAGCGTGAACGAATAAATTCCAACTGACCGGGCAGGGAATTGGGCACGGCGATAGCTGGAGCCTGAAACATGTCGATCAGGTTCTGGTTTTCCGGGCCGAACGGAGGTTCCGTATCAAAGAAAGTATGGATTTCCTGGAGGATCAGATCATATTTGGTGGTAGTAGAAAGGTGTTTCTCGTCAAATAGCTCAAGGAACGGGGTGGTGGCAGCCGGGTTGCGGTTGGTCACCCATAGGATTATGATCTCTTCGAGGGTGTTCAACCGGTTTGAAACGCCATTCTCCGTGCCGGCCAAATAGGTCTCAATATCCATTTCTTTCGCATAGACATTAATGGGAGGAAACTCGCTGCAAAATTCAATCAATAAATGATCAATGGCTTTTTCACCGAACTTTCCTGTCAGACTGGTCAGCAGTTTGCCCAACACATCCGGGTTTTTCTGTTCGCGATATGTTTTGAAAACATAATGCATGATCTCATCGATCAACCCGAGCGCGTTGATCTGCCCGGCTTTTACGGCTTTTTCGGGAAAGTGGATGACGTCACGTTTCTGGTTGACCTTCTGGGCAAACAGTCGGGCGGCATGGAAATTGGCAAAGATCACATTTCCATTTAATGAGAAAAATGACTTGTCCAGCAGATAGCGGTCACGGGCAACGCGAGAAATATGAAATTCCATGGTGTTTCCATCCTTCCCGAAAGGCGGCAAAGTGTATTACTGTAATTATATGTTTTATTGGTTCGAGGAGGGAAGGAGGTGCTGTAACATTAAGTAGGGATGTTTCTCGCCGGTTATGGTGACATCTTCCTGTATAAATCCAGAATCAACTAATAGATGAATTGTCTGATCGAGATCTGACGGTGCCCAACGGAAGATTTTTAACAAGTCACGGCGGGTACAGGCGCCAACAGATAAAAAATACGTTTCCAGAATGGTTTTGCGCGCGCCGGCTTCCGTGATCACGCGGGATTTTTCCACAGCCTCTGGATATTGTTTATGGAAGAGATCATACATAAAAGAATAATGCCAAGAACCGGCTTCACTGATACCGGATGGGGCTATCCGAAAGGAAGTTTGCAGGATTTCGAGTGCCTTGTTGAACCGGCTGTTGGAATCGGCCGAACCCAGGTGTGACTTCTTGCGCAGGGAGATCGAGTCAATTTCACCTTCCTTCAAGAGAGTTTCATACACCATGCGGGCTTCCATTGGCAGGATGCCTTTACGGTAATCTTCCAGGTAATCATTCTCCGGATCGCCATAATTGGGTGACAGGGCATAAAAATTCGGCAGCAAGTCCAGAGAGATCATACAATTTTTCAATGCGAGCACCCGCCCGTAATACCATTTCTTTTTTCCGAGCAGGTTATCCTTCCAATCCCAGGTGACATGGCCGGGGTCGTCATGGTCATCCGAAACCGGGCGGTCACCATTGGCTGCCACCCAGAGACTGGGCATTGTCATGTCTTTGATCGGCCAAAATGAGATAAATCCACGCTCGTTCACAAATTGAATAGCTTCCTCCCGGTTATGTACCCGGGAGGAAGGATTGATATGATACGTTTTTCGGCGGTATGACTTGATGGTTTCTGCGATCACATCGGACATGCAAATTATTCAGCTTTCAATATATGAGTGATGATGTTTGAGCCGCTGCCGCCGATATTTTGTGCCATACCGTACACCGGACGTTCCACCTGGGTGTCGCCGGCTTCACCGCGCAACTGCTGCACGACTTCCACGATCTGGTACATGCCTGTGGCACCAACCGGATGTCCGCGGGCTTTCAGACCGCCCCGGGTGGCAATGGGAACGCGGCCTTTCGGGCAGATCTGTTCTTCAATTGCCATTTTCGGCCCCTGACCGGGTTCAGCAAACCCGCAGGCTTCCAGAGACAACGCCGCCATGATGGTAAAGGCGTCATGCAATTCAAACACACCAATGTCGCTCGGATTGATCCCAGCCTGCGCGTACGCCTGTTTGACAGACCTCTCGGCTGCCGCCAACCGGATGGGGTTCTGGCGGGCGTGCGCGGCAATCGTATCTGTGGCTGCGGCAGAGGCGGCTACTTTGATCATTTTACGGCCGTTTTGCCGGCGGATCATTTCCACCGGTACCACGATCGCTGCCGCGGCGCCATCGCCCATAGGCGAGGCATCCATCAGGTTAATGGGATCGGCGATCATGGGAGCTTTTTGATAGGCGGCTTTAGAGATTGGCTCCTGGAAGCGGGCGTAGGGATTTTTCGCGCCGTTGGCGTGCGCGTTGATGGAGAAGCCGGCAAAATCATCTTTTGACCAGTGGTATTCATGAAGATAACGCTGCATGATCAGGGCGTTGATGGCGACAAATGAAAGGCCCATATCGGCTTCCCAGTCAGCATCGGCGGCTGTTGCCAGTTGTGTGGTGATTTCCGCCCCGGGTGAATCTGTCATTTTTTCCACACCGACAGCGATGGCGGAATCTACAGAACCGGAGGCGACTGCCATGACGGCTGAGCGAAACGCGGCAGCGCCCGAACTGCATGCCGATTCGATGTGGTACCCTTCTGAAAAGCGCATACCAACCCAATCAGCGATGTAGGACCCAAGATGCTGCTGCCGGTTGGCTGAACCGGACATCATATTTCCGATAAACAGACTGTCCGCGCGATCAAGGCCGCATTCCTGCTGGGCGAGAAAGATAGCTTCTCCCGCTATCTCACGCAGAGACTTGTCCCAGTGTTCTTCCACCCGGGTCTGACCAATTCCAATTACAGCGACTTCGCGCATATCACCCTCAATGTCTTGATTTATACGTCTATTATATGTTGTACGGGTATCAGAAACTATCAAAGACCTTAAATAAAAAAATCCCGCCGGACGTTTCCATACCGGCGGGATGGGGTGAACAACAATTATTTTTCCTTGCGGTCAAGGAAGAGAGACAATACGAAACTTACAATGCTGATCACCAGCGCGCCAATGATGGCAGCCCAGAAATTTTCCAGGGAAAAATCAATTCCCACCATTTGTGCGATGCTGCCCGTCAGCCAGAGCATGGCGGCGTTGGCAATGAACGTGAACAAACCCAACGTTATGACATAGAAACCGCAGGTAAGGAAAGAAAACAACGGTTTAATAATGGCATTCACCAGTCCGAAAATAAAGGCCAGGATCAGCAGAGTGTCGATCCCACCAGAAAAGTAAATGCCGGGAATGAACTGAATGGTCACAAACAGGGCGACCGCGTTAATGAATAATCGAATCAGAAATGATTTCATGAGTCCTCCAGAGGTAACCGGAAAAATTTTGTGTGTATTTTTCTTCAAATCTATTAATAATACGGATAATAACAGATTTTGTTGCAATTGATTGTTGAATATTTGCAATTTCTCTTCTCACGTGCTATTTTATCTACAATATACAAGTATCCATTGAAGAAGCGGGGTATAAGTAAAATATGTCTATCATGAATCGCCTGATCATTGCCGAAATTAACACCTGGGTTTGGCTAGCTGAACTGGAAGAAAAAACCGGACGGACATTAACCCTGGATACAATCCCGATGGAAGAGTGGGATAAGCTGACGGACCTCGGGTTTAATGCTGTATGGCTTATGGGTGTGTGGACACGGAGTCCAATTGGCCGGCGGATCAGTCAGGCAAATGTTGACCTCTACGGTGAGTACAGCCAATCGCTGCCAGATTGGAAGATGGAAGATCTCCCAGGGTCACCATATTGCGTCAAAGAGTACTCTGTTGACCCGCGCCTGGGTGGTAACAAATCCATAAAGCAACTTAGGGATGATTTACACAAACGCGGATTAAAACTAATCCTCGATTTTGTGCCAAACCATTCAGCCATGGATCACAGCTGGATCACCAATCACCCTGAGTACTACGTCCAGGGTTCAGAATCAGAATACCTGCAATATCCCCGCGACTATTTTGAGGTTTCGGGACGTTATTTCTGTAAAGGCCGCGACCCATTCTTTCCACCCTGGCAGGATGTGGCCCAATTGAATGGGTATTCCATACCATACCGCAAAGCTGCCGCCGATCAGTTGAAAAAAATCGGCACCCTGTGTGACGGCGTCCGCTGCGACATGGCTATGCTGCTGATCAATCATGTTTTTTCGTATACCTGGCAAAACCGGGCGGGAACCCCGCCTGACACGGAATACTGGCGGGATGTTATTCAGGATGTAAAAGATAAGGACCCGGAATTCATATTTATCGCGGAAGCGTATTGGGACCTGGAATGGGACCTGATGCAGTTGGGATTTGATTACTGCTATGACAAGCGTCTTTATGACCGGTTGACCCGGGAAACGGCGGATACCGTCAGGCAGCATCTTAAAGCAGATATGATATTCCAATCGCGATTGGTCCGGTTTCTGGAGAACCATGACGAACCCCGCGCTGCCGGTATTCTGCCGTTGGAACGCTTAAAAGCTGCTTCATTGATCTGCGCAACCCTTCCGGGAGCTGTTTTATTATTCGAAGGGCAATGGGATGGACGGAAGACACGCAATCATGTTCTTCTTGGACGGCGTCAACAGGAGATGCCGGATGTTCAAATCCAGAATTATTTACTATCGCTTATGGAAGCTGTAAAAAATATTCCACGGGATTGCCATTGGGAATTGTGCGATGTCAACGGATGGACTGATAACAATTCGTGCCATAATTTGATTGCGTATTGCTGGCAACTTCAGGGCAAGGTATTATTGATTGTTGTAAATTACAGTGAGAATCCATCACAGGGAAAGGTCAGCCTCCCGTGGGTGGTTGACCAAAGCAAGCAAATGGAGTTCGGTGATGTATTTGGACGTGAGACTTTTATTCGCGACGGATCGGAACTCGCGGAGGAAGGTTTATTTGTTGAGCTTCCCGCGTGGGGATTCCATTTTTTATCCATAAATGTTTAAAGGAGATTTCTACATGAAATTCTGGGATATATCTTTACCTATATCGTCCAACATTCCTGTCTGG
>CAYQTY010000134.1:0-8822 GCA_964420535.1 uncultured Leptolinea sp.
CATAGCGCAGAAAAGATTATACCTTTGAGATACAGGATGGAATCAAACAGAATAAGTAGAAACTGCGAAAGATCAGCGCGCCTGCAGCATCAATTCCGCAATGCGGAAGTCAAGTTCGTTGTCAATATCCCAGGATTCAATGCTATCTAGCGGGAACATGTATGGGCGGTCGCCAATACGGGTGCGCCGTTTTTCGATGGTCTCGCGGGTGAAGATGTAGATGCAGGAATTTTCCTGCCATACCGGTGGAAGGTCCTGCGTTTGCAAGAGAATGTTCGGGTTATGGTTGATAGCCCGGCCGAGCTGGTCATACAGGCGGGCTTGCACTTTGCTGACGGAAAACAGGCTGTCATACGCCGGATAATTCGCCTGCATGAATCGCACAGCTTTGCGCAGCGAATCGGCCGTCAACAGAGGATTGGTGCTGTGGGTTTGAAGGTACAGGTCCGCCGGGTATTGTGATGAGTCGTACATCAGGATTTCATTCATAGGAATGTCATCCGCCCGCAGATGTTCCGGGCGTTCCAGAACGTCAACGGTCGGGTATTTGGCGGCAACCTGTTCGCGGATATCCGGGCTGTCGGTATCAATCACGATCTTGCTGATCTCCGGAACCTGAAGAAGGGTATCCACAATGTGGTGGAACAATGGTTTGCCGGCAATGGGCCGGTAATTCTTGCCCGGCACCCGTTGGGAATGATGCCGCATGGGTACCAACGCGATAATACGATCAAGACTCATTCTGACCTCCCTGAACGGTGTGAACCGGTGGATTCGGAATATAAAATGGGTTCCACATTCCGTGATTTTACTTCACCCTGTTCGGTAGATTGCTTCGGATAATAGAAAGTCTGGCGCAGCTTCCAGGATAGCATGGTTGATGATTGTTTGTATCCCAGATACGTTCCACGGAATTGCGCCCAGCGGAACCGGATGATCTCATACGCCGTCCGCAGCCACGATTTTCCGCTCCCTGAGCCTGTCTTTCCTCCGCTCCCTGAGACTATCGAAGGGGTGCCTGCGAAAGACGAGCCTGCCACATCTCCGTCCCCTGAGCCTGTAGAAGGGGATGAAGGCGCATCATACAACCTGTATGTCACTTTCCCGATCTGCTTCATATCGTTGACGGAATTCACAATAAATAACCGCGCAAGGTCCCACAGGCTGAATTTCTCCTGCGGGTAAATGCGTTTGAACGCCATCCCCTCGCGCCGGTAGCGGTTGAATACCCCGGACCAGGTTTCATTATGTACGTGAATAATTTCCGCTTCCCCGGCGTAAACGATCTTAAATCCCTGCTTCTGCGCCCAGTTGGCCCAGACCAGGTCTTCCAGCGCGGGGATATTCTCATCATACGGGTGCTCTTCCCACAACTCCCTGCGGATGGCCGCGTTCGCATTGTTGCAGAACGGATGGTCCTGCCGTCCCACAGAATGATCAGGGAACCATTGCTGAAAGATCATGTGTTCCGAGAATTTTGTGGTTTCCATACCGCGCTGCTTGCCATAGGTCAGCGCCACATTTTCATCCTCAAACGGTTGGATAAGCTTCTCCAGCCAATCGGGATACACCGGGTAAACATGCGCGCTGGCAAAGACCACATAATCTGCCGTGCAGTGCCGGATGCCCTGATTCAACGAATACCCGAAGCTGAATTCCTCCGGTTTGATGTGAACCACATCTACCGGAAAACCTGAGGCAACCTTTACCGTGTCATCCGTTGAACCGGAATCAACGAGAACTACCTGCACATCTTTCACCGTCTGCTGAAAAATGCCGGTGAGCAGACGTCCAATGTGCTTCTCTTCGTTATACGCGCGGATGACGATTGAACAGGCGGGTTTCATTCAGGTAACAGGAAGTCTCCCCCCTCCAGAATACCATGCAGTATGGTGTCAATAGTGGCAGACCTGTCGCGGCGAAGGTCGTCAACCTGTAGGTCTTTCAGCGTGACATACCCCTTCCAGAAACGGTCTTCATCCAGGAAGCTTTCAAAAGGCAGTGAGGTACGGAATAACTGGTAATACAGGAATTTGCGGGCATTCAGCCGGTGTTCCGGAAGGGCTTCCACCTTTTCTGCTTTCAGGAAATCTTTCATCATGCGCAGGTATTCCTGCGCGGAAGAGGGGAAATAAACGGAAGGCACCTGGGTAAAACGGGCTTTTCCACCGCACAGAACCGGCGCGCCCATGATACTGGCTTCCAATCCGATGGTCGAATTATAGAAAACTACAAACTTGGACCGGCGGATCAGTTCATACGAACTGAAGGTCTCATCGGCATCCACAAAGTGGACATTGGGCAGATGCAAACTGCCGCTCTTCTGCACCCAGTCTGCCACGGTCTCACGGCTTTCCTTGCCCGGGCGTTTCTCATCCGGATGCGCGCGAATCACGAACAGCGTCTCAGGATGGTGTTTGATCACAGATAGCAATTCATCCAACCATGTGAACATGTCGTTGAACAACACATTGGCATGTCCCTGACTGGTATCGAAGATCACGTTGGTGAATATGGGCACGATCTGCTTAAACCCGGCTGCCTTCTGAAGGAATGAGTCATCCAGTTCCTGCATACCGGACCAGAACCGAATGCCGGCCATGGAAAAATCGCCCTTGAACCGCTTTGACAGGTACGTGTCCAGACGTTCATTTTGCGCATCAGACAGCTCATACCCCTTCGGGATATCTATCGGGTACGCAGTGGCTTCACCGGGGGTGAAGTAGCCGGTGAAGGGCATCAACCCCACTTCATGCGAGATGACCGTTAGCCCGCGTTTATGGGCCGCCCAGCGGGCTGTGGCCTCCGGGAAGAACTGGCCGTTGAAAACCACAATCATCCCCGGTTTGACCTCATCCAGCAGCGCGGAAAACTGAACGGCAACCCGGTGAGCCGATACCAGGAATTCGCGGAACAGGAAACGGGTTTCGTCATCGTCATGCAATTTATGGCGGCGCAATACCCAGCGCATTGAGGGCAGCACCAGTTTACCCAGCGGTACGCCTTCAAATTGGAAGTGCGACAGGTCATGCAGGTTCAGGTTTTCAAGTACACCCCGGATTGCGCTGTCATCCTGCGGCACCAGAGAGCGAACCGGTGCGCCAGTCGTATTGATAACCGATTGCCGGCAGCATTCCGCGCAGGGCGGGTTTTGCCGCGGGTCATCCTTTTTGGTACCCAGCACACAGCGTGTCAACCCCTGCCGGCAGGTAAAGTGGACCACCGGAACACCCTCTAATTGAAGCGCCCAGCCGGTGAGAAGTTCAAAAGCCGCGTTCAGGCTCAACGCGCTCAAGCGCGTAGAAGCGTTGAACAGGATGACCGGCTTGTGATCTCCGGTTCTCTTCGATTCCGCCGTCACTTTTTTGGCCAGTGACCGGATTCGGGCGTCACTCAACCGTCGGGCGATGATCCGTTGAATCCGTTCTTTATTCCGAGCGAATGAAAGGTCCACAATAGCCCTTATTTACCAGCAGGGGGTTGTTTCCCGCTGGAACAGGTATGCGGGATCTCTTTAAACGCGTACGGCGCATCATCATCTGAGAAGTAGCTGACATCGTCTTTCAGGTCAAATTCACCGCCGAAATATTCATTGAAGACGGTCGCGAACGTGTTCACCGGCGTGATGGTGTCATAAACCTTCGACGAACCTCCATCGGGGAGGTAATACGCGTTCAAAATCTCCAGGCGGTGATCCGCGTCCCAACCGTGGTCACCCTGAATGATGATCACCGGGGGGACTTTGGAGTTGGCGATAATCGATTTCACGGTTGGTATCACCCGAGAGTTGACATAGGATACCGCGTCTGTATATCCGGGGACAACCGCGCCGTTGGAGATGTAACGTCCATCCGGGCTGAACACGAACGGAGCATGCGGCGCCACAATGTGGGCGTACACGAATTTCTTGCCGGGCAGGTTGGGCACCTGCTCCAACTGATCGAGAGCGAAGACAACCTGGTCGTGATGTTTCTCTTCCGGTGTGCGGATGTTCTGCACCAGGTTTTGTGTAAATTTCGACTTGAGCTCGTCAAAGGTACGAAGCGCGGTTGTGCGCAGGTACATCATTTCAAACTCCGACACGTCTTTGCCCTGTTTCACTTTTTCAAGCGGATTATCGTTGGCAATGATATAGATATCCGCGTCGGTGATCTCATTCCAGAAGTACCCGGTTTCGAACGCCACCATCTTATAACCTAGACCGCTCAGGTAACTGCGAACCGGGCTGTGGCGGATGTAATCAAGATACACCGGCATGTCGAGGGATTGGTCACCCTGCTTGTAGAGGGTGCTGAAGTTCTGGATGTAATCCATGTGCAGCGCGGAGGAAATGGACAGCGCCGTGCGGGCGTAATTGCTCTGCGCGCAATCCGGGATGATAAAACCCAGGTCCTTCAACTGCTTATAGAAAGCGGAATTGTCATACCCGTAGAGTTCTTTGAGGATGTCATCGCGGCTGTAACCATCCAGGATGATGTAATACACATCCGGCAGCGTGTCGGGGTCCAGATTCTTGCCGGAAGCCGTGGTAACCGCCGCTTTGACGGTGTTTCCGCCTTCCTTCACACTGGCCGCCTTGACCTCAAACTGCCCGATCTGGAACAACGGCAAAACGATCAGGATTATGGAAACGGTATTCAACAGGCTGTTGAAGGTTCTCGCTTTTTTAGCTTTGTTGAAGATGAACCAGGTACCAGCCGCAAATAACACGATCCACAGGAAACCTAAAAAGCGGTGACGGCCGATATCCAGCCCGCCAACCAGTTTCCCTTCGATCAACTGGTATATGTGTCCGTAGGAGTAGAAAAGAATGAAGATGAAGGTCGAGAATAAAGCGGCCATAGAACGGCTGCGGATCAGCAGCAGCGCCAACCCGTACACAACCGCCATCAAAAGGATGCTGACCAGAAAAGAACGGATGGCGGCCTCAGGCCGGATCTGGCTGATATTCGCCGCGAGAAACGCGACGATGGGATACAACCCGAACAATACAGGATGAAAATACCACGGTTTACCGGAGGTTCGCCGTGGTTTCTGGGTTTTCAATGTCGTCATAATTTGGAATGACCGCTATTTTGTGTCTTCGTCAGTTTCTTCGTCCTCATCCGATTCTTCACCGGGAGGTGTCTTCACAAACAAAGCCTTGATCTTCTTCCAGTACGCTTTGATGGCGAAACCGCCGCCCAGCAGGGCTGCGACAATAACCTGCAAAATGAAGCTGCCGGAACCCGGATCAAGATACAGGGAGGGTTTTCCCAAAACAGTACTGAAAAGATGAAATCCATGGATCATTTTCTAGCTCGCAATCCTTCAGCCGCATTATTCCTGTACGCGGCGAAGTTTCTTTAAAGATGGCAGTTCACTGTCGTAAACTTTCTTGACACCATCGCCAAGCGACTGCTCGGCAACGCGAATGTATTTTACCAGTCTTTCAAAGCCGCTGGGCTCAACGGATGCCGCCTGGTCATTGCCCCACATGGCCCGGTCAAGGGTGATGTGGCGTTCCACCATACAGGCGCCCATACCGGCAGCAAGAACCGAGGGGATCAAGCCTACTTCGTGTCCGGAGTAACCGATGGGGCACGCGAATTCCTTCCGCAGGGTATCGATCATGCGCAGGTTCAGTTCTTCCGGTTCGCAAGGGTAGGTGCTGGTGGCATGGGTAAGCGCCAGTTTGTCCATATCCATCAGGCTCACCGCGTGACGGATCTGTTCCATGGTGGACATGCCGGTGGACAGGATAGCCGCGCGCCCGGTGGATTTGATCTTCTTCAGCAGGCCGGAATCGGTGAGGGAAGCCGACGGGATCTTGTAACAGATCGGCTTGAAGGCTTCCAGGAAATCCACAGCGGATTCATCCCAGACGGACGCGAACCAATCAATACCCACTTGTCGGCAGTAACGGTCGATCTCGGCGTATTCGGCTTCACCGAATTCCACTTTGTAACGGTAATCCAGGTAGGTGATGTACCCCCAGGGGGTTTCGCGCATCTGGTTTTTCTGGTTATCCGGAACGCAAATTTCAGGAGTGCGCTTCTGGAATTTGACGGCATCCACGCCGGCATGTTTGGCCGCGTCGATCATCTTCTTCGCATTTTCCAGACTGCCATTATGGTTGATGCCGATCTCGGCGATCACATACGTCGGATGGCCGTCACCGACCAGTTTATTCCCAATTTTCAACTCTCGTGCCATTTTCAGCCTCTACTGTTTTAATTTCTGTAAGATGATATCGCAGATCTCGCGTACGGCACCCCGGCCGCCATTCTGTGATAAAACGAGATCTGCCGCCCGTTTTACCTCAGGCTGGGCGTCGCCCACGGCAACCGCGTACCCGACCAGCCGGAAACAATCGAGGTCGTTGGTATCGTTGCCCACATAGATCACATTCGCTGCCGGGATCTGACGTTCTTTCAACAGATCGCGCAGGGTGGTAACTTTATCATTAATTCCGTGCAACGCGGGGATTCCCATCTTTTTGGCCCGCGCCGCCACCACTTTGTTGACTTCCATCGAGAGGACCATCATTTCCAATCCAGCCTCTTTCAGGTAACGAATACCCAAACTGTCACTGCGGTTGGCCGCTACGCGTTCAAAACCATTTTCATCCACCCACACACGGTTGTCGGTGATCACACCATCAAAATCAAAGACCATCAGGTCGATCTTTTCCGGCATGCCGCGGCGCGGCTTTTTGGCCGGGTCGACGTACGACAAGCCGCCGTGCCACACCAGCCATTCTGACCTGGCCCAATCTTTGGGCGTGTCAATGTCAATGGTGTACTGCGGGTCAATCACCATGCCCAGTATCTTGTCACCGGTCATGGAATTCTTCTTCAGGATGGTTTCGGGGCGGATGGCGTCAATGTGACCCGTCTGCCAGTAAACCGGCGGCAGGATCTGCCGCGGCGCGTTGAACGGTTCGGCGATTCCCGGTACCTGCAGCAGAGGGGTCAACTGCCCGTTGGCATCGTCACGCCGCCACATTTTATGCGGGTTCTGCCCGGAAGGCACTACACCGCGTACGCAATCTGCATCCGGGTTGGCCAGCAGCATGGTCACGGCGTCATCCACACAATTCACAGGCCGCACGGGTGACGTGGGACGCAGCTGGACCACCACATCGGGTTTATAGCCTTCTTGTTCCTCCAGCCAACGTAAAGCATGCTGGTACACCGGCAGGTCCAGCGCCTGATCAGAAGCCAGTTCTGCCGGCCGCAGGAAGGGCGTCTCGGCACCCCACTGGCGGGCAACCGCCGCGATCTCTTCATCATCCGTGGAAAGTATGGTGCGGGTGACGGTTTCCGCGTGTAACCCGGCCGCTACGCTGTACGAGATCAGCGGGTACCCGGCGAAATCCTTGATGTTCTTGCGGGGAATTCCCTTCGAACCGCCGCGCGCGGGGACGATGGCCAGAACCTCCGGCTTCTTTACCATGCGGTCCAGCCCCCGTCGACAACCAGATTGGAACCAGTCATATATGAGGAGGCATCGGACGCCAGGAACAGCACAGCCCCGTTCATTTCATCTTTGCGGGCCATGCGGCCCAGAACCGTGCGCGCGGAATAATTCTGCACGAACAGGTCATCATGATTGTTGAAGATGCCGCCGGGGGTCAACGCGTTGGCGCGGATGTTCTTGCCGGCATAATACGTGGCCAGGTAGCGGGTGAGCCCGAGCACACCGGATTTGGTTACGGAATAGTAGACGGGTTTGTACTGTTGCGGCAGCCCGGGTTTGATGTAGATGCGCTGGTCAGGGCCGGCCAGACCGTAGGTGGAGCAGATATTGATAATTGAGCCATGGTCCTGCTTCAACATGGGGATGACCGCCGCCTGCGCGCACAGGAACAACCCGGTAAGGTTGACATCCAGCGCCTGGCGGAAGGATTCCACCGGGTAATCTTCGAATGTGCCACGGTTTTGACCGGCATGTTCCGGATCGAATTTCGGGTCCATGGCCGCGCTGCACACCAGCGCGTCGAGGCGTCCGTACTCCTTGATCGTGGAGACCACCATTTGCTGAACAGAGGCGGCATCCGTCACATTGACGCCCACGCCGATGGCCTTGAAACCATCTTTGCGTATATCTGCCGCCACGGCTTCGGCGGCTTCGGCATTGAGGTCAGCAACCACCACACCGGCGCCAGCCTGTGCCAGCGTGCGGCTGAATTCTTTTCCCAGCAAGCCAGCACCGCCGGTAACTACAGCCGCCTGCCCGTCCATGTGAAATTTATCGAGAATTGTTTTCATGAGTTTTCCTGATCGTCTATTTTTGTACCGCGAATATCATCCCGTCATCCGATACAAATACGGCCGGGATGTCCTTTGTCAAATCCTTGAGCCACTGTCCTTCCACCGGATCGTCCAGCACCTGCTTGGCTTCAAAAACCACCAGAATGGTATCGCCATTCCACACGGATTGGCGAATGGATTGCAGGGAACTATCATAATTGGGACGCTTCTGCCGCGTCAAGGGGTCGATTGGCGCCAGTAAAGCGTACGCCGGCCGGTCTGCCAGCAGGTTCAGGCCGCCGATCAGATTCTCAACCGTTGGCTGCGCCGCCAGTGCGATGGCCAATCCGCCGATACCCAGCCCGGCAATGATGCCGTACACAGGCAATCCCAGCCGATCGGCACCGGCCGCCAGAAATCCTGCCCCGGCGATGATCCCAAGAAGGCGGGTGCACAGGCGAATGAGATGGGCATCAATACTCTCTGGTACAATCTTGGGTGAGGCGATGATCACTTCGGCAACCAACGAAGCCGCACGCCAGGAAATCCAGGCACCGGCCAAAAACATCACCGCCGTTACCGCCATCT
>CAYQTY010000135.1:0-8634 GCA_964420535.1 uncultured Leptolinea sp.
AAAATATCCGCCCAGGAAGGTATTGGGTAATCCGAGTTCTGTCATATCCTGGCTTACAACCAGCGGGCCGGAATTTGGGTCCAGTACATCAGACATCAATTTATCCGCCGGTGGATTATCCGACCGGTCGATCATCAACGTGATCTGGTCACTGATTGTCGGCAGCAATGGTTCTTTCGCCTGCCTGAATACAGAAACCATGATAGGAATTTTCATCGTGCTCGCGGCAGTAAACGCCACATCCGGCTTAATGGCCTCATTTTTATTGACAGCGAAATGCAACTCCTGATTGGTCTGCAAGTCTTGAACAAAAATTTCAGCTAACCCGTCAAAACTCTCCGAGAGTATTTGCTGAATAAGTATCTGCAAATTCTGCAATGACGGCCGGGGAGGAGCTACTTTTTTGAAAGACAGGTTGACAACCCGGCTGGAAGGAGACTTCAACGCGTCGGAAATTAATATCACAGCCCGGTCAATATCCAGGGTTGAGCCCGCTGTTCCGCCGGTGAAGGTTGTGCTTCCCGCCACCGGGATGGCGGCTGTGGGAGGAGAATCAAACCGCGCGGCAATTTCATCTTTAAGGTATCCGCGTAAACGGTCTTCAGACAGGCGGGAACTCAATGGAATATCGGCCGAAGAAGGTTGCCTGTTCCACAGGTATCCCCAGAACCCGGACCAGAACGGTTCATTTACCCGTTGAAGGTCGGCCGCCGAGAGCATATTCTCCAGGTCAAGTTCAAAACCCAGCACTGCCGGTTTGACCTGAATGATCGCGTTGTTGTATTGCAATTCGATCGAAACACCGTATGCCTGAACCAGTCTCTCAGCCGCTTTTTGACGGTCAAGACCGCCGACTGAAACTCCAGCTATCTTCATTCCGGTCGGAAAATTGCCGCGGATACGGCTGTATCCGATCAGGTTGTAAACTGTAATCAGCACCGCCAGAAAAATCAACGCCAGGGCTACCCAGCGCAGGATGGAAAATGATCGCCTGTTATTCATATCGCCTCTGCGGGTGATTCTACCAGAAACCCGATGACAGAAGATTCCCCAATAATGCCCATTCCTATCAATTTCGGTTCTCACACCAGACTGGTGGTAAGAGTGTCTACAAAGTAAGGGGAGAATTTGTAAAACAAAGCTGTATCCCGTAAAATGGATTCAGAAAAACGTCTGTTCACTATGCGACTGGAGTTGTATATTGAAGAAATACCTCATGGATGTTGGTATACGAATACCGCTGCTTTACCTCATCTTTGGGGGACTGTGGATACTTTTTTCTGACGAATTACTCGAATCACTGGTCCACAACACAGAGGAGTTGACCCGGTTTCAGAATTACAAAGGTTGGGCTTATGTAACTGCCAGTGCGTTATTAATTTACTTCCTGCTCCGTCAATATTTACAATTACAAAAGAAAACTGAAGCCCAATTACACAAAAGTGAAGAACGGCTTCGCCTGGCTGTCACTGCAGCAAATCAGGGTATTTATGATATTGATTTGATTACCGAGGATATCGTGGTCAATGATATATACCCGATGCTCCTCGGGTATGATCCTCATGAGTTTTCTGAAAAATTATCAGAGTTCCTCGAAAGAACTCACCCGGATGATCGGGAAAATCTGGAGAAGAAATTCAACGAGTACATCAGTGGGAAAATTGATGAATACAAATTAGAGTTCAGGCAAAGGGCCGTTAGTGGCGATTGGATATGGATCTTTTCCGTCGGACAGATTGTCGAATGGGATCAAAAGGGTAAACCCACCCGAATACTCGGGACATTTACAGACATCACTGAGAAAAAGCAAGAGGAGATTCTTCGCTACCGGTTGCTGGAAGAGTCACAACGGCGGCTAAAACGCATTGCCTCTCTTCATGAAATTGACGAAGAAATCAGTTCCAGTTCCGAGCTTTCAGCTACTCTTGATAAGATCGTCAACAATGTTTCAAGTCACCTGGGGGCAGACGCAGTCGACATCCTGCTTCTGGATGAAGAGAACATGACTTTTTATTATGCAGACAGTATCGGGTTTGATTCAGAACGCATTAAGAACGCGCGGGTAAAATTTGGCGGCAGTTTCGCCGGAGTCGCGGCAGAAACCCGCAAGATGGTTCATTTTATAGACCTTGAAAATGAAACCGTTGACGAAGCCTTCCGCTCTCTGTTAACAGAGGAAGGTATCAAATCGTACTTCGGTGTTCCATTGATTGCCAAAGGCATAATAGTCGGAGTTCTGGAACTTTATCAGAGACAGATTTTGGAACCCGATAAAGAATGGCTTGACTTCTTTCAAACTCTGGCAGGCCAGGCTGCGCTTGCTATTGAAAATGCCCAATTGCTGGATGGATTGGAGTCTAAGAATGTCGAGTTATTACGGGTAAACGAAGATTTAATCGCTGCCAATGCCCACCTTACTCAAGCTTAGCCCGGGCTTTAAACCTGCGCGATTATGAAACGGAAGACCATTCAAGGCGTGTTTCTATGATGATGCTTGATCTTTCAGATCTGATGGGTTTCTCGCCGGAAGAAAAGATGCATATCCATCGCGGCACGTTATTGCATGACATCGGGAAAATGGGCGTACCAGACGCGATACTCCGTAAACCGGGCCTGTTGACGCCGGAAGAACGAAAGATCATGGAACAGCATCCGGTTTTCTCCTATGAACTGTTAAAATCCATCGACTACTTAGAGCCAGCCCTGAGCATCCCTCACCTCCATCATGAAAAATGGGACGGCACCGGGTATCCGCACGGACTTAAGGGTGAAGTGATTCCGCTTTCTGCCCGTCTTTTCGCACTGGTCGACGTGTTTGATGCGCTTACCAGCGACAGACCATACCGTAAAGCCTGGTCTGTGGAAAAGACCGTGGAATACATTAATGAGCAGAGTGGCAAGCACTTCGATCCTGGGATTATTCCGCTCTTTTTAGACTATATCCATTTGAAAAAAGACCTGATATAGTTTTACATACACACAGGTTTTAGCCCTTAATTGTTGACACCCACATCCGGCATGGGTATACTTACCCGGTTACATGTCCGGCGTCTACGGAATTTAAAATTTAATCCCTGATCATTCAGGGTTGGAGGATGACTTGAAAAAAGCTTTGATAACCGGTATTACCGGTCAAGACGGCTCATACCTGGCGGAGCTGCTCTTGAGCAAGGGGTACGAAGTCCATGGAATTATTCGCCGGGCGAGCACATTCAATACACGGCGTATCGACCACATTTATCATGATCCGCATAATAACGGTGAAAAGGTCAACCTGCATTTGCACTATGGCGATGTTGCCACCGGTGACACGCTGCTGGATGTGATCTACAACATTCGCCCTGAAGAGATCTATCACCTGGCTGCCCAAAGCCATGTGCGCGTCAGTTTTGACATGCCGGAATACACCGGCGATGTGACCGGCCTGGGCACCATCCGAATTCTTGAAGCCATCCGCAAGAGCGGCACCAATGCCCGGTTTTATCAGGCTTCATCCAGCGAAATGTTCGGAGGCGCTAAACCTCCGCAGTGTGAAGACACAGCATTTGAACCCCGCAGCCCTTACGCGGCTGCCAAAGTTTATGCCTACTGGGTGACCCGCAACTATCGCGAAGGGTATAACATGTTTGCCACCAATGGCATCCTGTTTAACCACGAGTCCCCCCGCCGCGGTGAGACGTTCGTCACCCGCAAGATCACCCGCGCGGTCGCCGCGATCAAAGCTGGCAAGCAGGAACACCTGTACCTGGGCAACCTGGATTCCCGCCGTGACTGGGGTTACGCTCCTGAATACGTTCAGGCGATGTGGATGATCCTTCAACAGGAAAACCCGAATGATTACGTGATCGGCACCGGTGAAGCCCATACCGTGCGTGAATTCCTGGAAGAAGCCTTTGGATATGTCGACCTGGATTACAACGATTTCGTCAAAATTGATCCGCGTTACTTCCGCCCCACCGAAGTGGACTACCTTCTGGCCGATGCCACCCGCTCACGCAAATTGTTAAAGTGGGAACCGCGTATTCATTTTCACGAACTGGTTCGCATCATGATGGACGCCGACCTGGAACTGATGGGAATGACACCACCGGGCGAAGGCAAAAAGTTGCTGGCCGATAAAGTTGGCGGCTGGCACCGCTGGGAATCTCAGGTAGTATCAATGGAACGCTAAAAATAATCCCCCTCACGGGGGATTATTTTTTTATCTTTTTAGAATTCTTTGCAGCGCTTTGATCTCTACCGGATCCAGCCCGGCCGCTTCCAGTGATTTGATATCACCATCTGCCACTGCCTGCCCGATCAACGAAAATCGCAGGTCTTTGAGATCCTGTTGAACGGGTGATGAAATCTTCTCATCTGATACAATTTTTCCATCACCCATGCGCACTACACGGCGGGTTTGAGCCGCTACTTCATGGTCATGCGTAACCAGAATAAAGGTTGTTCCCTGACTTTCATTCAATTCGCGCAAAAGCTTGATCAAATCACGGCCGTTGACTGAATCCAGGTTACCGGTGGGTTCATCGGCCAGTACCAACGGTGGTCGGTTTGCCAGCGCGCGGGCAATTGCCACACGTTGACGCTGCCCACCGGATAGTTGACCGGGCAGATGGTCAAGCCTGTTAGACATACCAACTAATTCCAACAATTCCAGAGCCCGCTCTCTGCGTTCTTTCGGGGAACTGTAATTCAGCATCGGAATTTCGACATTTTCCACGGAAGTCAATGTCGGCAGAAGGTTATGCAATTGGAAAATAAAACCGACTGACTTTCCGCGAAAGGTATCCAGATCCTTCACTTTCGAGAGGTCTTCTCCATTTATAAGGATCTGTCCTGATGTAGGTTTGTCGAGGGCGCCCAGTACATTCAACAGGGTGCTTTTTCCACTGCCGCTGGGCCCCATCACAGCCACAAACTCACCGGGTTCAATGGCAAGATTGACGTTGTCGAGCGCCCGAACCTCGTCACCGTTGCCGTAAATACGGCACAGATCACGGGTTTCAACTGTCCAGGTCATTCTTGCACCTGAATATCCACAAAGGCTGTCATACCCCAGCGAAGCTTCTCAGGCCGTTCATCCATGCTGATAGTGACGGTATAGTTTACACCGGATCCCTCAGATGAGCGTGCCGCGATCTTTTCAACCGTTCCCATGATGGTTACACCGGGTAGAGCATCAAAAGTGATATCCACCGGCGCGCCTTCTGATATGCGTGCCACATCGATTTCGTTGAGATCTGTGGTTTCCACCTGCAGCTCATTCAGATCAGCCAGCAGCATGGCATTCTGACCGGTGTTCACCCATTCGCCCTCACGAACATTTATCTTACTGGTGGTACCGTTGAAGGGGGCTTTCAATTCAAGGTCAGCCAGCGCGGAACGGGCAGCTTCCAGTTGTTTAGTGGCATTCTCCAACTCGCCTTCCAACTGTGCCTTGTCATCCGGGTCCGGTCCGTTTTTGACTTTGTCCCACTGGCGCTGGGCTTCATCGAGTTCCGCTTTGGCCACAACCAGAGCGCCTTCCGCCTGCGCGACTTCCATATCGTCGGGTAAGGATTGCAGATAGTTCAGGTTCCAGCGGGCTTTGTCACGCGCCAGGCGGGCGGCGGCGAACATACTTAACACGCCAGCCCGGTTGACATCGTCGTCATCTTTGTCAACGTAATACGCCCACAGGTCGTCCGCTTTTTCAAATTCATCTTCCGCAAGGATCAGATCCGCTTTAGCCTGGTCAAGGTAGGCTGTACCGGCGCGCTGATAATTCTTACCTTCGCGTTTTTCTTTGGCTTTGTCCAACGCCTTTACGGCATCAGCTACACGCAGTTGAGCGGCGGCGCGTACTACAACATGGTTTTTCTCAAGATTATCCAGTTTTCGTTGCGCGGATAACTGGGCAACTTCGGCCGCGGAAACAGCCGCTTCCTGGGCCGCCTTTCCCTTCAATTGCAGTAACACATCACCGGAATTAAAAGCCTGGTTCTCTTTTCCAATAACCGATTCAACCACCCCGGAAGCCGGGATGCTCAACATAGTCCAACGCGCGGGAATCACAATACCTGTAGCGCTGACCGCGTTTTGGGTGGAAACTTCCGCCGCAGCCGGCGTAGGTGATTGACTGTCAGCAGCCGCGCCGCCACAAGCAGTTAATGCCAGTGACAAGACTACGGTTATTAACAACAGAACGTAAGATTTGTTTTGATTTTTCATATCTGCTTCTCCCAATCTATTCATAGCGAAGTGCGTCAACCGGCGGCTGCTGACTGGCGCGAATGGCCGGATAAATTCCGCCAAAACCGCCCAAAAGCACAGCCACCAGAATGGTTCTACCAAACATCATCATGTTGTAATCCGGTTGTAACATTGCTCCATACGATGGATCCATCGTAAACAATTGCCCCAGAAGAAGTCCCAGGAAAATCCCAGTTAACCCGCCCAGAGTACCCAATAATACAGATTCATTGACGATCATGCCGAGAACTGACCTGCGCCGCCAGCCCATCGAACGCAGCACCCCGATCTCGCGGGTACGCTCCATGACCGCCATCAACATGGTATTCATTACCCCAAGACCGCCCAGCAGAATAGCCATAAACGAAATTCCGTTCATCATGGCAGCCGAATTTTGCATATCCGGCATTTCATTGGCGAATTCTGCCGAAAGCGCGGCATGTACATCAGTAAACCGGGTATTGATGGTTTCCACGGTTTTTTCTGCCGTACCGGGGTCTTTCAGTTTGATGGCGTACATAGAGACTTTGCGCGGTTTGCCGGAAAAACTCTGGGCGTCGCGTAAAGTCATCACTCCGCCCATCTCTTCCCAACTCACGCTGGATTCATAAATTCCAACAACTTTAAGACGTGAATTGCCCAATTCGAGAGTTTCACCAATGCTCTTCTTCAACGAATCCGAGATCATCCGTCCGATCATTATTTCCCGGTTCGATTGAATGGCCCGGCCTTCAACAATGTTAAAACGGCTGATTCCCTGGCTGTTCGGTGCGTAGCCTTGAACAATGAAAAAACCGCTTCCACCCGGCAGCATGGCAGCCGTAAAGACCAGTCCGGTAACCGAATCAACTTCAGGCAACGCGGCTATTTTTCCGCCGGTGCGTTCATCAATGGCACTGTAACCGGTATCCGAAATACCTGCCTGGCGGATCATGATCTCAGAATTTGTATTCACGGTTCCATTGATCGAATTGGACAGTCCAACGACCATTGCTTCCAGGGCAAGTATGGCGCCAACAGTTAACGCGATGGCCCCAAGGGTGAGAAACGTGCGGGTAGACCGCTGCCACAAACTTTGAACTGCCATCCCGCCGATCGGGAACCGGCGTTTTTTACCGCCGCTTCCGCCGCCTTCATATCGCAGAGCCTCCACAGGCTGAAGGCGTGAGGCTTTCCATGCCGGGTAAACACCGCCTGTCAACCCCAGCAAGAGTACAACGGTGAACGCCTGCACTACCAGTTCGGGCCGGATATTTCCAACAGAACCTCCCCAGGATCTCAGAATACTGGAAAAAGCCATCAGGAAAAGTAGGCCGATTCCACTTCCTACCACTCCACCGGATAGTGATACCAGGATGGATTCTCCAAGGATCATCAGCATGACACGTCTGCCGGACCACCCAACAGCCCTCAGTACGCCAATCTCACGGGTGCGTTCAAAGACAGCCATGAGTTGTGAGTTCATCATGCCCACACCGCCAATCAAGATCGCCAGTCCGCCGATAGCCCACACACTCCCCTTCATCATGTCGACCATGCCCTGCTTTTCACTAAATTCCTTTGTTCCGGCGAGTAAAAGGTCAGGATACCGCTTTTCAATTTTTTGCTGGAAGCTGGCTTTTCGATCCGGGCTTTTAAGCTGGATATAGAACAATGAAACCTGCCGGGCTTTTCCTAGCAGCTGTTGGCTGTCATCCAGACGAAGGATGGCGCCGCTATCTTCAAACGCGTCACCGGTTTCGTAGATGCCAACAATCCGGTAGACATTCTGTGTCAGGCGAAGCGTATCACCAACTTTTTTCTTCATGGCTTCCGCCGCCTGACTACCCAGCAAGACGGGTTTCCCTTTGGATGAGTTGGCTTTTGGCGAAGAGAGCGATATACCGTCTTTGATGACAAACTTTTCGAGGATGAAACTATCTTCGGGATAGCCAAAAACAAAGAAGTACGGCGAATCGTCCGTGGTAACGATCCCTTCGGTCATTCCGCTTATCTTCGACACTTCTGGAAGAGCGGCGATCTCATCACCAATCTCCTCTTTGACCGTGCTCATGCTGATGTCATATGAATCCGGCTGGCTGAGAACCAGGTCAGCTTTGCTGCCGGTCATCATATTGTTGTAACCCGCCTGGAATCCGTCTGCCATGGTGCCCAGGCCAATAATGGCAGCCGTACCAATACTGATCCCGAGGACAGTCAGGAGAGTGCGGCCTCTGCGTCTAAGCAAGTTAGTGATGATAATTCTGAGCATTGTTTTGGCTTCCAGCTTTCAGGCTTCTTTAGCCCTAAGTCCATCTACGAAGTAATCTGAAATTTGTTTCAAAAATTCTTTATCCTGCCATTTTTCCGTAACATATGGCTCATTAATTGCGCGCAGGAAGAAAAGCCCGATAAATTCGGCCAGTA
>CAYQTY010000136.1:0-407 GCA_964420535.1 uncultured Leptolinea sp.
CCGGATGGATGCCACCCGCAATATTTTTGAACGAACGTTGCGCGGTCTGAATGGCGACCGGCTGGTCAACGGCAAAGACGGCACATTCTGGAGTCCGCGCAAAGTATTGCGCCGCGCCGCCTGGCATGAAGTGGATCATATCAACCATATTTTCAGGTTGTTGAACGAGAATTAATCCTTCGTATGCAGAAGGCCGGCGAAACTGATGGTCGCGAATAACGTGGTCAACAGGGTAACAACTACATAGACAGGTCCCATACCATCCTCCTTACAATAAAACCGGAACGACTTTCATGATGTATTAAACCCGGCAGGTATTCAAAGGTTTTGTATATTCTGTAAATTAGACGTAAAAACAGGAAAAAAGTTCCAACCGTCTGATATTCCAAGAGAAATGATACAGGGCA
>CAYQTY010000136.1:417-7754 GCA_964420535.1 uncultured Leptolinea sp.
GAAAACAACAACACCTGCGGCTCCAGACCGGCCCGTCAAACCGCGGCGCGCCCTGTTTTCAGACCAGTCCAAACTGGTTCCGGTGAGGGTCCTAGCAGGGTTGCGGATCCTTGCAGGGATTTTCCTTACGGGAAGTCATCACCGGTTTATTCTTATTGAATCTGCTTAAGATCGTATCAAAAAGTGATTTCGATTGTTTTTGAGTCAATTGAGGCACTGATTCAGGCATTTCTTCGTAAAATGGTTGAATTCGATAATACCGTCTTTTTTCTTCCTCAATTTCGAGTCTGCGTTCCCAAGACATAATACTGTTGACCATCTGAATACTAGACATGTTCTACTCCTTTGCAACCGGTTGCAAACCGGACTAAAAAAAGATCCGCTCTCTATGCGGATTTCCGCACTACCAGTTCCACTGGCAGTTTAACGTTGGTGACCACACCGGTCTGAATAAACTGAATAAGGTTCTGAGCCAGCAGCCGGCCCGCGAGGGGCACATTCTGCCGGATGGTGGTAAGAGGCAGGCTGTTGTATTTCGCCAGCAGGAGGTCGTCATAACCGATCACGGCGACATCCTCCGGTACCCGCTTACCCTTGCTTTGCAGGGCGTCGATCGCCCCCAACGCCATCAGGTCGCTGTTGACAAACACCGCATCAATATCCGGCGCCTGGTTGAGCAGCCGCAGCATTTCTTCTTTGCCCGAAACGTGGGAATAATTTCCGTATGTCACCAGGTTTGGGTCAATGGCCATACCGGCTTCCGTCAACGCGGCTTCGTAACCGGCATAGCGCTGCAGCACTTCAAATTCGCCGGAAATACCGCCCAGAAAACCGATCCGCTTGCGGCCTATCTCCACGAGACGGTTGGCAGCCAGTTTGCCGCCGGTGAAATCATCACCGGATACCGAACAATAATTGCTACCCGGTCCCGGCACCCCCCAGACGATGAAGGGTGTTCCATGCCGTACCAGATTGTTAACGTGCTTCTGCTTATGGGTTGACATGATCAGGACGAAACCATCCACCCGGCCGCTATCCAGATAATGCTGCTCCCATGCGTCTTCGTGGGGATCCACCGGTATCACCAGCAGATCGTACCCCAGGTTGCGTAAACCGTCTGAAATACCACCCAGCAGCTCCAGGCCAAAAAGATCTTCCGCTGTGAAGTTCTTGCCGCAGCATGCGTACGACACGAAC
The DNA here is from genome assembly GCA_964420535.1 of uncultured Leptolinea sp. GTDB lineage: Bacteria > Chloroflexota > Anaerolineae > Anaerolineales > Anaerolineaceae > Leptolinea. The sequence goes on from CAYQTY010000136.1 coordinate 1,615, forward strand.
CCCAGCGTGTGACTCTGGCGCATACTCAGGTTACGGGCCGGCGCGTTGAGCTTGAAATTATGGCTGCGCGCGATCTCTTGAATGCGCTCCCGCGTCTCCTGATTGATAAGCGTGCTGTTGTTCAACGCCCGGGAAACCGTCGACTTGCTGACGTTAGCCAGCCTCGCGATATCCTCGATTGTTTGAACGGTTTTTATTGCCATCATTTCATCCTGTGTTATGCAACCGGTTGCATTATAGAACATCGAAAAGGGTTTGTCAAGCGGTTTTTGATTTTCCCGATTGAAATGTCTCACTTTTCCCCCTAGAATAGACATAACTTACAGTTTTGTTTTCTTTGAATGCGGGCTTTCCGGGACATCCAGTTGGAAGAGAGGGTCTATGGACCACACCAACAATGAGATCGTCCGGTACCTCAATTACCAATTTAAGAAATTGAACATCGCGCCGGAAAAATTCCGGGTACTGGATTTCGGCTGCGGAATCGGCTTATCCGTACTCAGTCTCAGGCAGGAGGGGTTTGATGCCTACGGAGTCGATATTGACCCCGGCGAAGTGAAGATCGGGCAGAAATTGCTCACAGACCACGGCTATGATGGCGAAAATCTGATCCGGCTCAATAACCCTGATGGCACCATCCCCTTTGACAACCACAAGTTCCATTTCGTGTTCTCGCAGGAAGTCATCGAGCATGTCTCCAACCTGACCCTGTTATCCCGCGAGTTGAAGCGGGTACTGATCCCGGGGTGTATCAGCTTTCATGTTCACAGGCCGCAATACAATTTCGTGGAACCGCATATCCACATGCCCTTCGTCCACTGGATACCCAAGAGTATCTGGCGAAAACGCCTGATCACATTCTATCTCGCACTGGGGATTGGCAAGAAACCACCCGAAGTGCCGCCGCCATCCAGAGAGGTACTGATCGAACGGTACTTCCGTGAATCGATGGACGATACGTTTTACCGGCCCTACCGGTCGATCGGCAGCGCGTTCATAGTCAGCGGTTTTTACATCGCTTTCCCGGTGACCAACCACCGGCGGATCCGGGGCTCACGCTTTTTTACCGCATTATTGCGTCTTCCGCTTTTTGAGCCCTTCCTCGCTTGGTTGATGATGACCTTTCACAACGCCTACCTGCTGACTTTGCTGCCGGCACGCCGAAAATCCGCCAGTGCGGAATTCGTTATGGATGGCTGGAGCACCAAATGGATCGGGCGCGATGAACCGCCCCGCGCGGTCCACCACAAGACCAGGTCGCGGCAGCCCGCGGGTTAAACCGGGCGCACAACGAACCCGAACAATAATCCAAGTATCACCATTTCTGCCAGCCCGGCAGCCAGCGAGTAGAGCAGCGATTCTACCGGGATGGTGTACATCATCCACTGCGAGATGACGCCCATCACCACCCGGAAGAACCAGACCAGCAGGCCATATGACAATCCCTTCACCCAACCGGCCTCTCCCGGCAGCGATGGATACAGCAACATGAACAAGCCGGCCAGGATAAAACCGTAAGCAAGATCGATCATAATGCCTGCCGTTACGTTTATGCTTGTCCGTGAGATCGGTTTGAACATGGCAAACAGCCGTACCGCCAGAGGATTGGCGTTGATCAGGCCATCCATCAAGCCGAAAAGCAGCCCTCCGGCCACACTGCCAACGAAATAAGCCACCATGTCCGCGCCTCCCCAAAAACAGGATTAGTACGGTTTAAGCATAGCACTCCGGTCAAGCCGGAAGATATCATGGTGGTGCCTTCCCGGCAGGCGAGATAAAATTATCGGCCGGGCAAATAGGGATATCAACGGGTCACAAAAGTCAACCCCGTTTAGTACTTACCGCACGATCATCGGTGACAGCACCTTCCAGGTGGACGCGCGGTTGGTGGTCTTCACAAAAGCGACAGAATCCTTCATGCGTGCCACGGCCCAACCATGCGTACGGTCAGGAAACGAGAACTGCCCGTCCCAGTTGACCACCTTCAGGTAGATCCATTTCATGCCATCATCCGAACTCTGGAAGGAGTCCCGCCCCATCAGATAGATATGTTTCGCGTCAAAATAAAACAATTGACCGGTATCCGCGCGGGCTTTCTCTGGCAATTTTGAGAATAACCAGGTGCCGCCGCCGTTCTTGGTGGAATACATGTACCCGGTATATAACTGGTGCGGGTCGAGGTTGTCATAGCAGCCCACCAGCAGACGGTAGGATTCAAACGAAAGAGCCACCGGCTGGAAGGTTTCACAAAAGGCATAGCGCTTGAACAGTGTGGGGTCTTCCGCCGGAGGCGGCAGTTCGCGCGTTTCCCAGGTGACGCCGCCATCGCGGGTGATATCCAGCAACGGGGGCTTTGCCTCATACGGAACGACGCGTTGGATGGTACGCAGGCCGAACATGGCATCAGAGAATGACATGCCGCTGTAGTTTTCGGTGGAATCGGCGGACAGCTCACTCCAGGTGACGCCGCCGTCTTTGGTGCGGAACAAGCTGTGGATGTACTGCGGGCCGGCCGCGTCATACAGGCCGTGGATCATCAGGTAGACGTTCAGCGGGTCGACGGTCACAAAGCTGGCCCACATTTTGTCGCCAAACGCCTGGTGACCAACCGGCACGGAAGGCGTCCATGAGCGGCCGCTATCGGTGGTGTGCCAGATGACGGCCGGGTTTTCGATCTGCATGTTCTTTGTGTAGATCACCCAGGCGTTTTTCGCGTCCAGAAAGCCGCCGTATGGTTGATATTCCACGCCGTCCATAATTTGCTCCGGCGGGGTGCTTTCCTTCCAGGTAAGCCCCGCGTTGACAGATGCCAGCACGCTCCGGCCGGCAAATCCCCAGCCGTTATTCGCGTCGGTCATTTTGACGAAGTCCAGGTCAAACCGCTGGAAGGCATTGAAGCGCGGAGCGGCGGCCGGTTGTGTGCGCGGCAGTTCAGCTGGCGGCGCCGCTTCCGTCACCTCGATGGTGGGGACGGGTGTGGGCGCCTCATCCTGCGCGTTGACGGGCGAAGCCGCCGCGGCGAAAAACCCGCAGGCCAGGGTGATGGTCAGTAGAATGGTTATGAACCGCGACGGGAAACGGCGTGAGAGAGACATGCATCCACCTTCTTTCTTACCCCTCAATTATAGCAAGAGGCGGCTCGGTGTAGATTGGCTATAATACGTCTTTACCCACCCCGCCCTCAGGGAGCCAAACATGAATGAAAAAATACTGGTGGTACCGGCGGATGCCGTCAACAGCCTGCCGGCTGAAAACGGGTTTACCCGTGATATCTCCACCCTGCCCGAAATGCTGAAACGCGCATTCTTCATGGACCGGGCCGCGGCCGAAACAGACGAGACGTACAAACAGGTCATCCCCTATTCGATCCTGAAATTCGGCGATGAGTACTTCTATTACATGCGTACAAAAGCCGTGAGCGAAAAGCGGCTCAGTTTGAATTACTCCCTCGGCGTGGGCGGGCATATCAACCCTGAAGATGGTGACTTTGACCCGGCGGACACGTTCGCTGTGATCGACCGCGCCCGCGGGCGCGAGATCTCTGAAGAATTTGACTGCCGCCTCAAGCCGGCAGCCAGAGCCGCCGGCCTGATCAATGACAACACCAGCGCGGTGAGCCGCGTGCATCTGGGCATTGTGTATGAATACGAACTGCTGGACGCGGACGTCAAACCGCGGGAAACACTTAATTTCGAAAGCCTGGGTTTCGCCGGTGCAGCAGAACTACACCGGCGGTTGGATTCATTTGAGAACTGGTCACAGATATTGATCACCCAATATCTCGCCGGCTGAACAGTTGACGGTCACTCGTTCCACACGGGGTCGCGCAGGATCAGCAGCACCACCAGCGCCAGTACGGACAGGCCGGGAAGGCCGATTCCAAAGGACAGTGCCATATCATTGGGGGCGTAGATCATGCCGGCGAAGTAGCTGAACGCCTGGTTTGCCAGTGCGTGCAGGAAGGCGGCGATCCACACGCCTTTGGCTTTGAGCACGGCATAGCCCAGGAAGAAGCCCAGCCCCACACAATACAGCACCATCAGCAGGCTGCCGAGAATGGGATTGCCGGGGAAGTTATATCCCATCCATATCACTGGCCAGTGCCAGATGCCCCAGATGACGCCCAGCAGCGCCACACCCTTCACCTTGCCAAGCCCGTAGAGGGCTGGCTGCAGGTAACCGCGCCAGCCGTATTCTTCACCAAAGGCCACGAGCAGCCCGAGGAAGGGTCCTAAAATGACCACGTTTATCGCGAGCAGGGCCACGATCGTCTGCTGTGACATACCGGTGGGCGGCATCTGCGCGAACAGCGGGGCCAGGTCGGCCGGCTTACCCAGGTTGAAGAGCATGTTCAGCACGGTCTGCAGCCCGAAGAAGGCCACCACACCCAGGCCGAAGAGCAGCCACAAGATGGGGCGCCCGCCGCCCATGCCGATGGAGGTCAACGCGTCTTTACCGCCGCGGACCCGCACCACAATGAGCAGGATCAGGCCGATAAGGCTGAGCGGCATCATCACCGAGCTGACGGCCGTGATCAGGTCCGGCCGGATGAACATCGTCACCACGGCGGCGATATACAGCAGGGTGAACACCAGGAAGTACCATGTGAACCAGCGCGTGGCCGTGCGGTTGTTCTGAAGATGTATCGGGCTGTCTTTGAAGAAGAACATGCCCAGCAGGATGGTGGAAAACGCCGGCAGCAGCATTTGAAGCTGCAGGGCGATCATCGCCGCGCCGGATTTCAACCCGCCGGTCAGGTAGAGGGCGAGGTCGAGGCCCCAGGTGAGCGCGAAGGTCAGGGCAAGGAAGATGCCAATCTGTTTCCAGTTGACGCTCTTCGGCGTGGATGTAATTTGGGATTCTACAGTCATTTTTTCCTCACATTGTTACAATTGTATTATCGTATTATTGTATGATTGTATCACATATGTTTACAATCAACAGACGGTAGAACAATCATTTTTCCCTGCAGCTAAAACTGCCTGTTCCATTTCTTATTCAATTTCTGTATAATAATAGAGAATAATTATCTTTAAATAATTAATATCAGGAAAAGTATGACTGATCCGCTAGTTCGCTTCAATGAATTGATGACCAGCCTCAAGGAAAGAGATTTCCGTCTCACACCCCAACGGATCGAATTGGTGCGCCTTATCGCGGCGAGCGAAGGGCACCCCAGCGCGTCTCAATTGTTTGACAGCATCAAGCAGCGTTTTCCAACCATGAGCCAGGCGACTGTGTATAAAACGTTGACGCTCCTCAAAGAGATGGGACAGGTGTTGGAAATTGATCTACACGATGACAGCCGGTACGATGGGAACCGCCCGGAACCGCATCCCCACTTGATCTGCATAAAATGCCGCACGATCATTGACGGCGATCTGGATTTTTCACCATCCGAGATCCAAAAAATGGAACAATCAACGGGATTCCGCATTATGCGTTCGCAGGTTTCCTTTTTCGGGTTATGTCCGGATTGTAAAAAAGAGGGAAACCGGTAATTTCTCTTTTTTTCTCCGTTATGGAAAATAATTCTTTTGTAATAACAAATATTGGAGGAAATATCAAATACAGACCATTCCCCAACAGTCAACCGATCAGATGACGTTTTTCCAATGCCGGGAAACACCCTTCGAAAACACGATGTGCGATCTGTGATTCTGGTTACGAAAATTACCAACCCGACTGGCAGCTAATGAAATGAAAGGAGAATGATATGAGTGATAACAATAAAACCCCTGAAAATCAATCTGTTTCAGGGAGAGGCACCACCAACAAAGACTGGTGGCCCAACCAATTGAACCTCGATATCCTGCACCAGCACTCCTCCAAATCCAACCCAATGGGGCAGGATTTCAATTACGCGGAAGAATTCAAGAAGTTGGATTTCCAGGCGTTAAAAAAAGACTTGAAAGAATTAATGACCAGTTCACAGGACTGGTGGCCGGCGGACTGGGGTCACTATGGCGGTTTGATGATCCGCATGGCCTGGCACAGCGCGGGCACATACCGCATGGGTGACGGGCGCGGCGGCGCGGGGAATGGCACCCAACGCTTCGCCCCCCTGAATAGCTGGCCGGATAACGTCAACCTCGACAAGGCGCGCCGGCTGCTCTGGCCAATCAAGCAGAAGTACGGCC
>CAYQTY010000136.1:7764-8577 GCA_964420535.1 uncultured Leptolinea sp.
CCTGATGGTCCTCGCCGGAAACGTGGCGCTGGAATCGATGGGATTCAAGACCTTCGGTTTCGCGGGCGGGCGTGAGGATGTCTGGGAACCGGAGAAGGATATTTACTGGGGGTCCGAAGACAAGTGGCTGGGTGACAACCGGTACTCCGGTGAGCGGAACCTTGAAAATCCGCTGGCTGCCGTGCAGATGGGCCTTATCTACGTCAACCCTGAGGGGCCGAACGGCGTTCCGGACCCGGTGGCATCCGGCCATGACGTACGTGAAACCTTCGCCCGCATGGCGATGAATGACGAGGAAACCGTGGCGCTGATCGCCGGCGGACACACCTTCGGCAAGGCGCACGGCGCGGGGAGCGCCTCACATGTCGGCCCGGAGCCGGAAGGCGCGCCCATGGAAGAACAGGGCCTGGGCTGGAAGAACCGCATGGGCACCGGCAAAGGCGTTGACACGATCAGCAGCGGCATTGAGGGCGCCTGGAAACCGCACCCCACCCGCTGGGATAACGGTTATTTCGAGATGCTGTTCACCTACGACTGGGAACTGGTGAAAAGCCCCGCCGGCGCGCATATGTGGATCGCGAAGAACGTCAAACCGGAGCACATGATCCCGGACGCGCATGACCCGGCCAAAAAGAGCCCGCCGATGATGACCACCGCCGACCTTTCACTGCGGTTTGACCCGAAATATGAACCCATCGCCCGCCGGTTCTACGAACACCCCGAAACGTTTGCCGAAGCCTTTGCCCGCGCCTGGTTCAAGTTGACCCACCGTGACATGGGCCCTCGCAGCCGGTACCTCGGCCCTGAAGCGCC
>CAYQTY010000137.1:0-8564 GCA_964420535.1 uncultured Leptolinea sp.
GGAAGCGGACGCAACGCCCACACTGGATGCAGCGCTCACGGTCCAGATAGATCAAGTCACCAAGGGGAACATGCTTTTTGGCATGAGATTTTTCATCCAGCAAGAAGCGGCTGTCTGCCGTGCCGTGCGCCATGGTCAGGTTTTGCAGCGGGCATTCGCCGCCCTTATCACAAATCGGGCAGTCCAACGGGTGGGAGGTAAGCAGGAATTCGACAACCTCTTTGCGGGCTTCTTTTACCTTATCAGACATGCCCACAACCACCATACCTTCGCTGATGGGGGTAGTACAGGCGGTTTCCAGTTTGCCGCCGAATTGAATGCGGGGGGAGCCGTCGGCATCCAGTACGGGCGCGTTGGTAGCCCGGTCTATCATGGGACGGCCGATCTCAACCAGGCACATTCGGCACATGCCCACCGGTTCCATTTTTGGATGGTAGCAAAATACCGGGATGTCGATCCCGATTTGTTTGGCCGCATCCACCACCATGGTGCCTTCGGGTGCTGTGACGCTACGGCCGTCAATTGTGAGGGTGATATCTTTTGGCATTCGCTCGAAAACCCTTCTTATTTCTGTACCATCTTTTCAAAATCAGCGCGGAATTTCTCAATACCCGAGATGACCGCCATGGTAGAAAACTCACCCAGGGCGCACAGGCACTTACCCTGCATTTGGCGGGCCACGGAATCCAGCAGGGCAATGTCATCCGCATCCGCCTTGCCGTCGACGATACGTTTTGTGATGTGGTTCATCCAGTAGGTGCCTTCTCGGCAGGGGGTGCATTTGCCGCAGGACTCATGGCGAAAGAAGTTAACCGTCTTATCCACCAGTTGAGCTATATTGACCGAATCGTCCAGAATTATCACCGAAGCTGACCCCAACGGCGCATTCAGGTTGGTCACTGTGGATTCATAATCCATGGGTGTATCCAGGGACAGGTCATCCGCCGGCACAATGACAGATGAAGCGCCGGCAGACATAAAGGCTTTAATCATGCGCCCTTCAGGAACTCCCCCACCGTGGGTAAAGATCAACTCACGGAAGGTGGTGCCCAGGGGCAGCTCATAGTTGCCGGGTTTATTCACGCAGCCCGATAGGCTGAAAATTTTAATACCGGGCGATTTTTCGGTCCCCAGAGTTTTATACCAGGCGGCGCCTTTTTCAATGATCGGCGGCAGGTTGGCGAGGGTTTCCACATTATTGATGACGGTCGGCTTGCCAAACAAGCCGGAGACCGCCGGGAATGGCGGGCGCAGCCGCGGCTGGCCGAGGTTGCCTTCAATGGATTCCAGCAGGGCGGTTTCTTCACCGCAGATGTACGCCCCGGCTCCCAGATGGACATGCAGGCGCAGGGAGAATTTAGTTCCAAAGAGGTTATCGCCCAGAATATTTTCTTCCTGTAATTCGGCGATACAAGCTTCAATTTGACGGGCGATTTGCCAGAATTCACCACGCAGGTATATATAGGCATCGTTGGCCTGCACGGCAAAAGACGCCAGCATCAACCCTTCCAGAAACTGGTACGGATTGGATTCGAGGATCTCGCGGTCTTTGAATGTACCGGGTTCGGATTCATCGGCATTGGCCACAACATAATGAGGCCAGATGTTATTGGGCAGAAAACCCCATTTCATGCCGGTGGGGAAGCCCGCGCCGCCGCGTCCACGCAAGCCGGATGTTTTGACTTCATTCAGCACAGTTGCCGGTTCCATGGTTTTTACGGCTTTTTCAAAGACGGTAAAACCGCCATTCTTGCGGTATACGGCAAGTTGGTGGATATCCGCGATATCACGGTGACGGAAAAGGATGTATCCGCTCATGCGCTTTTCCCCTCGCGTTCGGCGGCTTTCTTTTTCAATTCAGCGATCAATTCCACTGCGGCATCAACCGTCTGGTTTTCGTGATAAGAAAGGTCACCATCTCCCTGCAACTGGAACATGGGCGCCCGGTGACAACCCGCAAGGCACTTGACCTCTTCGATGGTGATCAAGCCGTCATCGGTGGTCTCGCCAACTTTAATACCCAGGTTGCCGCACAGGTCTTCCAGAAATTTGTCCGCGCCGCGCAGCGCGCAGGGCAGATCAGTGCAAACCTGCAGGCGGTAGCGGCCTTCAGGCTGGTCGTGGTACAGTGTGTAAAAACCTACGATGGACGACACATCGGTCGACGTTATCCCAATGATATCGGCAATCTCTTCGATTGTCTTTTTTTGTATATAGCCGTCAGTCCGCTGGGCCAAATAGAGCAGCGGCATAACCGCTGATTTTTTATATTCCGGCGGATAGGCGGACAGGATCTTTTGAACTTCTTCCGCGTGTTGCAGCATGAACTCGTTCACCGGTCAGAATCTCCCAGAATGACATCAATGCTTCCAATAATTCCCACAAGGTCGGCTACGAAATGGTTGCGGGTAAGCAGTGGCAGGATCTGTAAATTGACAAAGGACGGGGTTCGGTAATGGATGCGCCAGGGTTTGGGTCCGCCATTCCCTTCCAGGAAGACGCCGATCTCACCGCGCGGGCTTTCTGCCGTGGCATACACGCTGCCAACCGGCGCGGAAAAGCCTTCCGTCCAGAGTTTAAAGTGGTGGATCAGGGCTTCCATGCTGGTGCCGATCTCAGAGCGCGGGGGCGGAACAAATTTCCGGTTGTTGCTGCGGAAAGGTCCGGTGGGCAGTTTGTTGACTGCCTGCTCTATGATTCGTACCGACTCGCGCATTTCCTGAACACGCACAAGGTAACGCGCGTACACATCACCCGCCGTCTGCGTGGGGATGTTGAAATCGTACTGCTCGTACCCGCTGTACGGGCGGATCTTACGCAGGTCAAATTCTTTTCCGCTAGCGCGCAGGATGGGGCCGGTGATGCCGTAGCGGATGCAATCTTCCTGGCTGATGGGGCCGATACCCACGGTGCGTTCCAGAAACAGGGCGTTCTTTGTGAGCATCGATTCATAATCATCCAACCGCCTGGGAAGCATTTTTACGAAATCCCGTACGGCCTCTTCAAACCCGGTGGGAACATCACGCCACAAGCCGCCGGGGCGGATGTAGGTGGTCATCATACGCTGTCCGGAGCACATCTCCATGATGTCCAGAATATATTCGCGTTCGCGGAAGGCGTACATGTAGACGGACATGGCCGCCAGGTCCAGCGCGGACGTACCGATCCAGATGAGGTGCGAGGCGATACGCGTCAGCTCTGCCAGGATCACACGCACGGCCTGCGCCCGTTCGGGGACGTCAAGTTCGACAAGTTTTTCCACAGCCATGCAGTAGACGAAGTTGTTGCCGACGTTATTCAGGTAGTCCAGCCGGTCGGTCATCACTTCGGCCTTCTGGTAGGTCTTTGATTCCATATTCTTTTCCACGCCGGTGTGCAGGAAGCCTATATCCGGAATGCAGTTGAGCACAATTTCGCCATCCAGCTCCAGCAGCAGACGAAGAACACCGTGTGTACTGGGGTGCTGCGGGCCCATGTTCAAGAGCATGGTTTCGCCGGAAAGCGCCCGGCTTGAAACCAGGTGGCGCAGCTCGTCAATATTTGTTTCGCGGTAATTGGGAGTTTTTTCTGTCATTTTTCTGTATATTTGCATAAACCTATTTGCATATTCCGACGCATGGCAACCAGTTCCGGGAACATATAGAAGAACCTCATTTTCTGGTCAGCAACTGTGTCGCCTTTTGGAACATCCGAGTAAATGAAATACGTCCATGTTTCCGCTATATCCTCCTCGGGGTGGGTAGCGGCATAATCTGACACAAACTCGTCCGGATGTTCTTCATAGAAGGAATAAGCGCCGTCTTCATCCACTACACCGTCCTCATCGGGTTGCGCCAGTTCTTCCCATTCATTCGCCCGTTCTGACCAGAACTGGTTATAGAACCGGTTGACGTATGACTCTTCGCTGCTGCAGCCATCCGACGCCATGTAGAAATCACAGGTATCGGCATAATATTCGATCTGGGAGGATCCGAGGGTGATCAGGTGACCGAACTCATGAACCAGGGTGGTTGAAAGCGTGGCGATGTTCTCTGAATCAATCACATCGAGTTCGATCGACCAGGTTTCGTCCGTCGCCCCTCCCCCAACGGAACCGGTGGTCTCATCCTGTCCATCCGTAAAGAGGGTGAATGTATCAATATCTCTGCGTTGGTCCAGTGGAATGATATCGGTGATGATCTTCCATAACCGGCTATGCAGTTCTGTATCCTTCACATACTTTTTGTATTGCGAAGGCACCTTTGTCCCATAGTCAGGTGAGGAAATATTGTTTCCATTCACGCTATAAGAAACCAGGGTAACCGAACTATCATCAGCAGAAGCCCGGGTAAATTTACTCCTCACCACCGCCCGACCGGATTCTTCAGAAGCATCATCACCGTTCCCATAGGCTTCATCCAACATACCCTTGAGGTCGGCGAGGCAGGCATCACTCGCATATTGAGGAACCGGAGTGTCGGCTTTCGTGTGCAGCCTGGTTACAGGTTGAACAGGTATAAAACCGCTGATCAGGGCAGCCAGGGCAAGAACGGAAAGGATTATGAAGAGGCGGTTTTTGGTCATTAAAAGTCCTTAAGGAGGGAATTTGTTTTAGGCCAATTCCCCAATGGATCATTTTTCCGGTTTCGGTTTGCGGACCATGATCTCTTTTTCATCAAACGTAAACTGGACTTCCTCATACCCCAGCGGATAATCCTTTCGCAACGGGTGGCCTGCCCAGTCGGCCGCCATCAGAATACGGCGGGGATCTGGATGTCCGTCAAAACGGATACCGAACATGTCCCATATCTCCCGCTCATACCAGTTGGCGTTCGGAAAAACCGGCTCTATAGTAGGAAGGGAAGGCGCGTTGCCATCCAGAGGCACGCGGACTCGCAATTGTAGATTCTTTTCCATGGAATATAACTGATACACCACATGGAAGCGCGGAGCGGTTTGCGGCCAGTAATCGACAGCCGTTTCCGCTTCGAGCATGTCAAATTTGAATTCGTCACGCAGGCGGGTCAACGCGGCGATCAGTTTATCCACCGGTAAGGTGACCGTCACCTCATCGCGGAATTCAGAAACCGTTCCCGACAGATCTTTTTCCAGACACTCAACCACATTTTGGCGATAAGAATCCATGCTCTGTGTCTTCCTGAATGGCACCGGGCGTGAAAAGGGTTAAGCCCAGGTGCTTATTTTTTCACCGTGAATTTTTTCATGCAGGGTCATTACACCGTGGATCAAGGCTTCGGGGCGCGGCGGGCAGCCGGCCACGTACACATCCACCGGAACGATCTCGTCAACGCCCTGCAGGATGGCGTAATTATTGAATACTCCGCCGCAGGAAGCGCAGTCGCCCATGGCGATTACCCACTTGGGATCTGGCATCTGATCGTATAACTGCCGGACAACGGGAGCCATCTTGCGGCTTACGCGTCCAGCGACGATCATCAGGTCAGACTGGCGGGGGCTGGCACGCATGAGTTCCATGCCAAAGCGTGACATATCATAGTGGGCGGCTTCGGCGGCCATCATCTCAATGGCGCAGCAAGCCAGGCCGAAAAGCATAGGCCACATCGATCCGGTACGGGCCCAGTTGACCACATTTTCCAGTGTAGTCGTCACGATACCCATATTGCCGGCTTTTTGCTCTATTCCCATTCAAGCGCTCCTTTCTTCCAGACGTACACAAAACCAATAAGCAGGATACCAATAAAAACCAGCATCTCGAAGAGAGCGAACCAACCCAGTTGACGGAAAGCTACCGCCCAGGGCAGAAAAAACACGGTTTCAATATCAAACAGAATGAAAAGCACCGCCACCAGGTAGTAGCGAACCGACAGCCTCCGGGTTCCAGGACCATACGGAACCATCCCGGATTCATAGGGAGCTGATTTTCTTTTTGTTGGGCGTCTGGGGCCAAAGATTGCCCCCAGTATCACAACAAGAAAACCAAGCGTGGTGGCGAGAACAAGCATGATGGCAATAGGAAGGTAATCAATAAGCATGTCTAATCTCTACCAGTCTAGTCTTATTTATGAGTATAACATAGGCAAGTGCAATTTTTCACGAAGTTGTATATGGCTGCTATAACACCTTATGACTTGCTAACTTTTATTACATAAGGATTGACCATATACATCGCCTGTATTGTAAATACCACTTTATTGTATAAAAATTATTACCAATTCGCTGTATGTTTATGTAAAGAACAGGTGAAAAATGAGAACAAGAATGTTCATTTCCGGTGTAATTTTCCTATTGTTTGTCGCATCCTGTTCATCGCAGCCGCTGGCAGTTACTACAGAGAAGCCGACCGCATCGCCTACAAATTCTGCACCAGTATGGGTTTCCATCCCGATGACCGATGCGGTGACCGGGAAGGATATCAAGGTAAGCGATTTTAAAGGGAAAGTTGTCCTGGTCGAAGGTATGGCCACATGGTGCCCGACCTGCTGGGCACAGGGAAAAGAACTGAAAATATTGAAACAGAATTTAAATGCAGGTGACGATTTTGTCATTATCAGCCTGACATTGGACAGTAAAGAGGATGCTTCGGTTCTTCAGGAATATGCCTCTACCGGCGGGTTTGACTGGCACTTTGTCACTTCGACGGTTGATCTGTTCCGCGATATTGGCACCCGCTACGGGGCAACATACCTTGACCCAACACTTGCCCCTTTATTTATCGTGGATAAACATGGTGGCATTCAAAATTTCAGGAAAGGGAAGATTCCCGCAGCACAACTTGAAACTTTAATTCGGCCTCTGTTGGAGGAAAACTCATGATCAACCAGGAGGTTATCGCGGCGTTCTCTCTGGGTGTGATTTCCACCCTCAACCCGTGTGTACTTCCGCTTTTTCCAGGATTCCTTGTCTTCTTGAGCCGGATGGAAGTGAACTCAGGAGGAAAATTCCGGCGATACCTACCCGGGGTTTTTATTCTAGCCGGCGTGCTGACAGCTATGCTGGCCATCGGTTTGATTATTTCTGCGATCTCTGTGTCTATCGGATCCGCGATGGTCTGGTTAATTCCAGCGGCTGACGGGTTGTTGATTATTCTTGGCGTACTGATGCTGTTGGATGTCAATCTGTTTGCACGGTATTCCTATGTGAAAAAGGTTGAAACCCGAAAGCCGTTATTATCTGCCTTTCTATACGGCTTGCTTTTTGGCCCGTTAACGTTTCCCTGCTCAGGTCCTTTGATTGTGGGAATTTTCGCTTATTCATTCACAGTCGGAGAAGCGCTGGATAAGATGTGGGTTTTCCTGGCTTACGGGCTGGGGATGGGTTTGCCCCTGATCGCACTTTCGCTGCTTTCGGGAGCGTTCCAATCACGGATCGTGCGGTTTGTAGCCAGGCATTCGCGAGCGGTGAAGATTGTTGGAGGGTTGCTGCTGATTGGGATAGGTGTGTTCCACCTGTGGTACAACCGCGATATGCTGCAATTGTTCCTGAAGCAATAATCGACTTTGATTTTATGAGATGTTAGATTATCTAGATCAGGTTGTTTTATTTTCATCCACTATATGTACTCAAAATAACCAAGGTATCATAAAGGCGGGTTTGTTACCCATCCTTTTATGCCACGCGGAGGGGCGGACACATAAAACAAGGCATTCCGTGCAGACCGTGTCCATTCCAGACATGGATTGAAAAGATACCATTGGAATATGTGGTTCCCCCGGCGCCACTGGGCGGATGCCATCCGCCCCTACGCCTTGTGAGAGATACTTGATTAAATAAAAAGAGCAGGGGATTAGCCCGCTCAAAAATATTGGCGATTTTTCTTATGACAAATATTCGCGCAAATTACGACTGCGGGTTGGGTGACGCAGCTTGCGCAGAGCTTTAGCTTCGATCTGTCGGATGCGTTCGCGGGTCACATTGAAATACCGGCTGACTTCCTCCAGCGTGTGGTCTTTGCCATCGATCAAGCCGAAGCGCAGTTCAAGTACCTGGCGTTCACGCTCTGATAGGGCAGCCAGGGCACTCTGCACCTGCTCGCGCAGCATTTCACGGGCGGCGGCATCCATAGGTTCAAGAGCGTCATCATCTTCGATAAAGTCGCCCAACTGGCTGCTTTCTTCGTCACCCACCGGGCGCTCCAATGAGACGGGCTCTTCGGCGGATTGCAGGATGCGCTGAACTTTGGCCGTGGCGGCCACCCAGCGGCGCATAATATCCGGATCGAGGGCGCCATCACCACCCAGGAACTTGCGAATGGCGTCAACATCTTTCTTTTCCAACTGATCTGATTCCAGAACCAGTTCTTCGTTGGTTGGTTCGCGCCCGAGCTTCTGCACCAGCGAACGCTGCACACGAAGAAGTCGGGTGATGGCCTCAAAGAGGTGGACAGGGATGCGGATGGTTCGCGCCTGTTCGGCGATGTAGCGGCTGATGGATTGACGGATCCACCAGGTGGCGTATGTGCTGAATTTAAACCCGCGGGTGGAGTCAAACTTATTGACAGCCCGGAGCAACCCCAGGTTGCCTTCCTGGATCAAGTCCAGGAAAGAGATACCGCGGCCGAGGTAGCGTTTGGCAATGCTGACCACCAGGCGCAGGTTGGCGCGGAT
>CAYQTY010000138.1:0-8551 GCA_964420535.1 uncultured Leptolinea sp.
GAATTCTTCGCGGGTGAAGTTTTTTTACTGAACAAAAAATGGTTATTGAAGTTGCCCGACTGAAAGAGTATAGTTGATTCAGACTCCTTCTTTAATTCACCGCGACACAGTAGCTGGCAGGATCACCCAAACCAGCATTAATCCGATTATTTTACCGGTGCTGCAAATTGGATGGGAACTTTTAACAAGTCGACCAGAGATCGACTTCTATTAACATCGCCACGAAAAAATGCCGGTCCTGGAAGACACATGAGAATGTGTAGAAAGGGACGAACCCATGAACAGTGCTCATGTTATTAAAAGAGAGTTCTTCATGGCGGCAATCATCACATTACTGGCAGTAGTAATTTGTCTACCATCGGTCGTTTTGGCCGATGACCTGGCACCGGTCAACCCGCCTGCCGAAGATAATCCGCCTGCTCCACCTTCTGATATCCCCGTAACCTGCCCGCCGGAGGATGAATGGGTGACATGGCCAATTGAAGGTCCGGAGGATGAGCGGATATTTATAGAGAAAACCGGTTCAAGCCGCATTAAATTCACCCGGAACGATAGAAAAGAAGAGGAAGAACTGGAAACCAAAGAATTTTCAACATCACCAATCCATTCTGTTGACCCTGAGTTTTCGGCTTTCCTGGTTATTGATCCATCCAGTTATGCGCTGTACAACTCGCTCATCCGCCTCTCCGCTGCTCGAGTAAACTAGTCTGACTACTTTTCGACAGCAGGGTTATCCTTGACGCTGTGCCGTTTTACGGTACAATACAGGCAATGAAATGTGAATTGCGAGTCCGACGAAATTTTTTCTCCCTCATCTCTGGATGGTAGGGTAGGTTTCGTTTTCCGGAATTCATCAGAAGGTTTTTCCTGAGTATACGCAAACCCCGCCAATCCGGCGGGGTTTTTTTTATTATTTTCCTGGAGGAATCAATGAAAGAAAAGAAAGAAATAAAGAAAGTGGTACTGGCTTACTCGGGTGGACTGGACACCTCGGTGATCGTCCCCTGGTTGAAAGAGAATTACAATGCTGAAGTGATCTGTTACTGCGCCGATGTCGGTCAGGCAGAAGAACTGGACAATCTGGAACCCCGCGCCAAAGAACAGGGCGCCGCGAAACTGATCAAACTGGACCTGCGCGAAGAATTCTGCAAAGACTACCTGTGGCCCATGCTGAAATCCGGCGCAGTATACGAACGCAAATACCTGCTCGGCACATCCATCGCCCGTCCGCTCATCGCGAAGAAACAGGTGGAGATCGCCTGGGCCGAAGGCGCCGATTCCGTGGCCCACGGCTGCACCGGTAAGGGGAATGACCAGGTTCGTTTTGAACTGGCTTTTACCGCGCTGGATCCCCGCCTAAAAGTGATCGCCCCGTGGCGCGAGTGGAATATCCAGTCACGCGAAGACGCTCTGGCCTACCTGGCGGAACGCAACCTTTCCGCACCGTCCAAAAATCCTTCCTTCTACAGCCGTGACCGCAACCTGTGGCACATCTCGCATGAAGGCGGCAACCTGGAAGACGCCAACAACGAACCCCTGGAAGATATGTTTGTGCTCTCCCACTCCCCGTTTGACGCCCCGAACGAACCGGAAACTGTAGAGATCACCTTCGAACAGGGTGAACCGGTGGCGCTCAACGGCGTCCCGACCGCGCCGGTCAAACTGGTGGAAACGTTGAACGAACTGGGCGGCAAACACGGTATTGGCCGTATTGACCTGGTGGAAAACCGCCTTGTGGGAATGAAATCCCGCGGTGTGTACGAAACCCCCGGCGGCACCATCCTCAGTTTCGCCCACAAGGAACTAGAATCCATCACCCTTGACCGCGAAACCATGCACTACAAAGACGTGCTCTCCCATAAATACGCCGAGTTGGTGTACTTTGGCCTGTGGTTCACCCCGCTGCGCGAATCCATGGATGCCTTCTTCCAGATCACACAGAAGGTTGTCACCGGCTCTATCAAAGTAAAATTGTACAAGGGCAATATGATCGTCGCCGGTCGCAAGAGCCCCTACAGCCTGTATCGTGAAGAATTCGCCACCTTCGGCCATTCCGAAGTGTACGACCACACCGATGCCGCCGGCTTCATCCGCCTCTTCGGCCTGCCTTCCAAGGTCCAGGCCATGATGAAAGGTCTGGGCGAAGGCATTCCTCCGGTACCTGCAGACAAAATTATCCGTGACTAAGGAGCAATACTAATGACGCTTTGGTCGGGCCGTTTCCGCGCCGGGCTTGATTCCCTGGCATCTGTTTTGAATAATTCGCTGCCGGTGGATAAGCGTCTGTTTGCTGAAGATATCCGCGGCAGCCAGGCCTGGGCACGGGCGTTGGCTGCCGCGGGAGTGCTTACTCCCGCCGAGATGGACACACTGGTCAACGGTCTGTCATCAGTTTTGGATGAAATGAAAGCCGGCACCTTCCAGTTCCTGGAAGCGGATGAAGACATCCATACCGCTGTCGAACGCCGCCTTACCAAGTTAGTCGGCCCTACCGGCGGAAAACTGCATACCGGCCGCAGCCGCAATGATCAAGTAGCCACAGATTTCCGTCTGTGGATGCTGGAAGAAGCCAAACACCTGGATGTTGCTGTTAAAAGTCTGCAGCAGGCTTTGGTCAAACGCGCGGAAAAGGATATGGATATCATCCTGCCGGGTTACACGCACTTCCAGCAGGCACAGCCCATATTGCTGAGCCACTGGTGGCTCAGTCATTTCTGGGCGCTGCAGCGCGACCGCGAACGTTTGAGCCAACTGGCGCAACGCGCTTCCGTTCTGCCGCTGGGCAGCGCGGCGCTGGCCGGTACCACCTTCCCCATTGACAGATTCATCCTCGCGAACGACCTCGGCTTTTTAGAGCCGTCACAGAATTCACTGGATGCCATCTCTGACCGCGATTT
The DNA here is from genome assembly GCA_964420535.1 of uncultured Leptolinea sp. Taxonomy (GTDB): domain Bacteria; phylum Chloroflexota; class Anaerolineae; order Anaerolineales; family Anaerolineaceae; genus Leptolinea. The sequence continues at coordinate 2,898 of CAYQTY010000138.1, forward strand.
TGCCGCCGAATTTCTGTTCTGGGCCGCGATGACCGGCCTGCACCTCAGCCGCGTGGCCGAAGCATTGATTCTGTATTCCACCATTGAATACGGCTTTGTCAGCATGGCAGACGAATACTCCACCGGCTCAAGCCTGATGCCTCAGAAAAAGAATCCCGATATGCTGGAACTTACCCGCGGGAAAGCCGGCACATTTGTAGGACTGTTGACCGGTCTATTGACTACACTGAAAGGACTACCCTCCGCATACGATAAAGACCTGCAGGAGGACAAGACCGCAGTGTTCGAGGCAGCCGACACCATATCAGTGCTTCTTCCGGTAGTGGAGGGTGTTATCACCACGTTGACTGTCAACGCGGAACGCTGCCGTAAGGCCATACATCCGGCCGTTTTAGCCACCGATCTGGCCGATTACCTGGTAATCAAAGGCGTGCCTTTCCGCAGCGCGCACGAAGCCGTAGGCAAAGCGGTGCGCATGGCCGAAGAAAAGAGTGAAAGTCTGTTCACATTAACACTGGCAGATTACCAGTCCATCCATCCAGCGTTTGGTGAAGACCTGTTCGGCGCGCTCAGCCTTGAGGCATCTGTCAACCGGCGGAATGTGTACGGCGGAACCGCAAGAGAAGCCGTGGTTGAACAGCTTAATATCGCGAAAATAGCCCTGGAATAATTTTTTCAGGAAAGAATTATGTGACGGTCTGGTCAGTCCGTCTACAACTCAAACCTCTCCCCACCGGGGAGAGGCTTTTTTTTAATGACCACGGTGTTTTTCCAGGCGTTTTGCCTGCCTGAGGCGGAACTTGCGTTCCTCCTCCATATCGCGCTCTTCGCGGTGACAGGCTTCACGCGTGCAGGCTTGAAGTTCATATTCCTGCTTGATCGCCTGTTGAGCCCGGGTAGCCCCGGTAGGAACCGCCATTTGCTTTTTTACCTCACGCATCCGGCGCTTGAAATTACTTTCGTGCTGTGGGGTTTCAATAATCCTGACGGGTTGTGAAAACCGCAGGGTTGAAAAGACCGTCAACGCGAATTCCAGCAATTGCGCTTCTGTCGGTTCAGATCCAAAAACAAACCGCGCTGCCTGATAAGAATTTGATTCTTTTCGTTCAAAAATCCCCACCCAGAACGGGGATTCAAAGATCACTGTCAATTTACCTTCCATTTTTCCCTCAATGTCAACAGACCGCCATATGGCGGGTAGACTGCCGCGGAGAATCCGCTATTCATAATGGGGGGGAAAATGGATGTTTACTTAATGGCAAGTATACCAGCACCCTGCTCCGTCAACGTGAGTACCGCCGGATTTTTGTTTAACCGGGTTTTACCCGATATTTATCCGCTATTAATGATGCAACTCTCTGAAATAAATTAACATACTATTAGCCCCTCCGAATCTTTGGGGGATTTCCAACAACGTCGCAATCAGCACTTTTCATCACGCCAGGAGGACGGGGATCATCACCATTGCCTAATGACCTGCAAACCACGCGGTTCTGCTTTTGTATTTAATTCCGGACAAAAGGTCCATCGGATATGCCTTATTGTGTGAAAGGTTGACAATGAAATTTCTTGGCAATATAAAAACCAAACCTCGCTTGATCGGCAGTTTTTTACTTGTGGCTTTATTGATTGTAGTGGTAGGTGTCATCAGTTTGATGGGGATGCAAAATATTAATAAGGAAATGACCGGTTTGTACGATGACCGTACCGTTCCCATTCAGGAACTGGCAAAAATGGAGTCCTCGTTGATGTCATTTCGCGGCGATCTGATGAAATTTATGCTGCTACCGGACCAACGTGAAGCCATTAAAAAGACCATGGAATCAGAAAAAAGCGTCATTCAACAAAATCTGTCCATGTTCCGATCAAGCAGTAATTTATCAAAAGAAGAGCAGGCACTGGTAGTAGCGTTTGAATCGGATGTGAATGATTTCTATGTTGCGGTAAGCGCTATTGAACAGAACATGGCAGAAGGGAATGATGCCGAAGCCATCAAAAGCATATCCGATGGTGGAGACGCTGCCATAGCCCGGTTTTCAGCCAGCGAAAACATTCAAAAGTTGGTCAGCCTGAATGATCAATTCGCGAAAGCCGCGAAACAATCCGGCGATACCACCTTTAAAAACTCTCTCTGGTTGTTGATCGGATTCCTCGTTATCTGCATCGCACTTGCGCTAGCGCTCGGATTTGTCATTGCCAATGATATTACGCTCCCGTTATCTATCGCGACTAATACAGCCCATAAGGTCTCACTCGGTGACTTGATCCGCGACATGGATGCGAAAAAACGTGAATTGGTGATTTCCCGCAAAGATGAGGTCGGTGACCTCGGCCGGAATATCATTTCGATGATCAAGTACTTGCAAGAGATCGGAGTAATCACTGAAAGCATTTCACGCAATGACCTTTCAGTGGGCGTTACCCTTCGCTCTGAAAAAGACGAGCTCGGGTATTCGCTGACAAAGATGCTCGAAAGCCTGCGCCTGTCCATTGGAGAGATCACCGATAACGCCAATGGACTATCAACCGCAGCCGGGCAATTGGCGGAAGCAGCCGATCAGGCAGGCCAGGCAACCAACCAGATCAATCTCACCATTCAACAGGTTGCCAGAGGCACATCGGATCAAGCCGACGGTGTAAACAAGACAGCGTCTGCCACTGACCAGATGACCAAAGCGATTGAAGGTGTAGCCAGGGGCGCTCAGGAACAAAGCCGGGCCATTGAACGAGCCGCGGAGATCACTACGCAAATGAACGCGGCGATACTGCAATTGACCGAAAATATCAAGAACGTTTCGGAAGAATCAAGGAATTCTGAAAATGCCGCCCAGAGCGGTGTGATCACAGTGGAAGAAACCCTGCGCGGTATGCAAAACATCAAAGCCCGGGTGGGCGTTTCCACCGAAAAAGTCCAGGAAATGGGACAGCGCTCCGGCGAGATCGGCGCGATTGTGGAGACAATCGAGGATATTGCCTCTCAAACCAACCTGCTGGCGTTGAACGCGGCTATTGAAGCCGCCCGCGCGGGGGAGCATGGCAAAGGGTTTGCCGTGGTAGCCGACGAAGTGCGTAAGCTTGCGGAACGATCTTCGCAGGCTACCAAAGAGATTGGCAGCCTGATCTCCAGCATCCAGCAGACGGTATCGGATGCTGTTAAAGCGATGGATGAAAGCACCCGCGAAGTGGACGCAGGAGTAGCCAGTGCCAATAAAGCCGGATCCGCGTTATCTGATATTCTGGAAGCCGCGCAATCCGTCAATAAATTGGCCGGGCAAGCCGGGGCGGCCGCCGACGAAATGAACATAGCATCCAGCGAGTTGGTGGCTTCCGTTGACTCAGTTTCGGCTGTGGTTGAGGAAAATACCGCCGCCACCGAACAGATGACGGCCAACGCCTCCGAAGTATCGGAGGCGATCGAGAGCATTGCCAGCGTGAGTGAAGAGAACAGCGCGGCCATCGAGGAAGTCTCCGCAAGTACTGAAGAGATGAGCGCCCAGGTGGAAGAGGTGACAGCTTCCGCGCAGTCACTGGCGGAGCTGGCGCGGTCACTGCAGGGAGTTGCCAACCGGTTCAAACTGGTAAAATCCTGAAAACACCATGAGGGTTCTATATTAACATCACGCAAATTGATTTTTCCTCATAAATCCTTGATTATCCAAAACAGGATGGCCGCAGACAGCCATCCTGTTTTGGATGATTTTGAGAATTGGAAATTTATATTCTTTGGACAAACCAAATCAGTCCGGGTTTTGTTTGATCAATACGATTTTTTAATAATAATTACCCAATATACGAAAAATTTCAACCGTTTTAGGGCTTTTCATAATACCCGAGTCGTCCTAATTACAATTGCGATCTATAACTTCAGGAGATAAGATAATATTTATGAAAAACTGGATTAACCAGTAATTTATCAGGTTTTTATTGAATTTTTTGTTTATACCTTCTACTATATTGAGGAATCACATAGATTTTCAGCTTTGAACGAAGAACGATAATAATCGACCTTCAACTACTTTGGTGGAACAGGGAACAATATGTGGATTCGTGATTCACTTGGGGTTTCAGCTCAAACTTAATCGCAACACACCCCTCTGATAAGCAAGGTTGTGAAGATAATATCAGGAGAAAACTATGGAAAGACAATTAGTCATATTTGAACTGGCCAATGAATCCTATGGTATTGAGATATCCCACGTTGAAAGCATTATCAAAATTCAGGAGATTACGCGCGTTCCCAAATGCCCTGATTTTGTTGAAGGAATCACAAATCTGCGCGGGACTGTATTGCCGGTGATTGATCTGGCAAAACGTTTCGGCATCCCCGAGCAAAAGAGGAACAATGATACCCGGATCATCGTGGTCAGCCTGGATGACACAAAGGTTGGGATGATCGTCACGGCGGTGTCAGAGGTGCTTACCATTGACGATACAGTCATAGAACCAGCACCTGCCATCGTGACCACCATCAATTCCAGTTTCATTGCCGGCATTGCCCGCATCGAATCAAAGTTGATCATCATGTTGAATCTGGATCAGATATTGAGCAAAGAGGAAAAAGCTCAAACGGCCAAACTGGCCGTCTGAGCCATCTAAAATAACTACATCGTTTTACTGTTTTTACCGGTAGCTAAATAAAAAGAACGGTACAGGCCGCATTCCCTCAGACCTGTACCGTTCTTGATTCTTAAGGAAAAACTTAGATTTCGCTTGAGCGCCACGCGAAATTTCCGTCCACAACTGTTCCAAGGACTTTCGTTTTCAGAATATCCATGGGATCGATGGTGAAAATATCCTTATCCAGAATGGTCAGATCAGCCAAGTAGCCTTCATCGATGGTACCCAGGCGGTCTTCCATGCCGCAGGCATACGCCGGACCCTGCGTGTAACCCTTAACCGCTTCTTCCACCGTCAGGCGTTCCGCCGGCAGCCAGCCTTCAGGACCGGGTGTACCATCGGCACGCCGGCGGGTGACAGCCGCGTGGATGCCCACCAGAGGATCAGCCGTCTCCACCGGGCAGTCAGACCCGAGCGCCAGAACGGCGCCATACTTGAGTTGTGACTTCAACGCGTACGCGCCAGAAAGCCGGGAACCCCAGTGTTTTTCCGCAATGTCCATATCAGATGTGGCGTGGATGGGCTGCATGGAGGCGATCACCCCCAGGTCAGCCAACCGGCCGATATCTTCCGGAGAGAGTAACTGCACATGCTCGATGCGATTGCGCAGGCCGGTATCCGGCAATTGCTTCTTCGCTTCGGCATAAATATCCAGGATCTCCCGGTTCGCGCGGTCACCGATGGCATGAATGGCCACGGCTAATCCGTTGGAATTGGCTTTCAAAACACTTTCGCACAATACTTCAACATCGGTGGTGGCTATGCCGGTATCCTGTGGGGCGGAATCATACCCGGCCAGCATCCAGGCTGTGCGCGGACCGAGGGCGCCATCGGCAAACATTTTGACCGGTCCGAGGTGCAGCATATCGTCACCAAAACCGGTGTACAGGCCGGCTGAGATGACCTGGTCAAGGTAGGCGAGCGGAATCCCCTTGTTGACACGCAATGTCAATTTACCGGCTTTGTGGAGCTTCTGGAAGGCTTTGAAAACGCTGGGCTGATCAAGGTCATGCACGCCGGTAAGACCCATTTTATTG
>CAYQTY010000139.1:0-8514 GCA_964420535.1 uncultured Leptolinea sp.
CATTCCCACACATTGCCTGACATATTCAGAACGCCATACGGGCTCGCTCCTCTGGGGTAATCGTTAACACCGGCGGTGCGACAGTAACTGCTGTATCCGCAACGTGGATTGCGGGGATCATATTCGGGAACGTGATTACAGATAAAGTAATTCGCGTGATCACAGTCCAACACATTTCCCCATGGGTACATGCGGCCGTCTGAACCGCGGGCGGCTTTCTCCCACTCTGCTTCCGTTGGGAGACGCCGGCCAGCCCACCGGCAGTAATCATCGGCATCCTCGTACATATAGATCAGAGCAGGATGATCCTGATATTCCGGATGCACAGAATATGGGGTGTATGTCAACGCGCTGGTTTCATAAATTTCCGGCTGGCAGGCACCGGCTGCCATACAGGCGGCATATTGGGCATTGGTAACTTCCATCCGGTCGATCCAGAATGGGGATAGTTGCACGATATGCTGCGGCTTCTCATCATCATCCGCCAGTAGATCTGTGGCCGCGGCTCCCATCAGGAACGGGCCACCGGGCACGCACACCAGTTCGGCGCCGTCTACCGGTGAAACCCAAATTTCCCCGGGGTTGATGCAGGGTGGTAATTCTGCCATTACAACTCCCGGGGATTTTGATAAGGAAAACATCAGAAGAACCATGACAACTATCAACCCGGTTGTAATCATTCTCATGGGGTTTTCTCTCCCAAAAAGGCAGATTGGTATGCATTTTGCATAAATAGGTATGATTGAAAATGAGTATAGTTGAAATAATGAAGTTGCATCCCTGATGAGGAAAAAATCTCAGAAACCAGGACCCGTATGAAATTTCGAGATATATTCAAACCCAAGCCCAATAAATTCATGATCATGCTGGTCGAGCAGACGGAAATCACGGTCAAAGGTCTTGACCTGCTGACCCACTACCTGAAAAAACGCAGTTCCAACGCGGCAAAAGAGATCGTCGCCACCGAGGGACAGGCGGTGGAAATGCGGCGGATCATGATCGAAGAGTTAATGAATACCTTTGTGACGCCATTCGACCGGGAAGATATCTTTGCCCTTTCCCGCGATTTTGACGAGATCCTCCGGTATTCAAGCACCACCGTCGAAGAAATGGAAATTCTCGATGTAACCCCCACACCGCAAATGCAAAAGATGGCTGACCTGCTGGCGGAAGCTGCCCAGGAATTGCATCTGGCCGTTTTGAGGATTGAAGATAAGCATTACGCGGTAGCCACAGAACACGCGAATACTGCCCGGCGGATCGAACATCAGGTGGAAACCACCTACCGTGAAGCACTGGCGAATCTCTTTCAGGAATCTAAAGATATCAAACATGTAATGACTGTATTTAAGGTCCGCGAAATCTACCGGCATCTGAGCAACGCGGCAGACCGTCAGGATCAGGCCGCTAATGTGATCTCAGATATTATTCTGAAAATTGCCTGAGGCGCCGGTGGACGGACAGCTAATCGCTCTCATCATTCTTGCTTTGGTTTTTGATTTTCTTAATGGTATCCACGATTCCAGTAATATCGTAGCCACCATCATATCCAGCCGTTCACTTTCACCGAAATGGGCTCTGGGTTTGACGGCTGTATCCGAGTTTTGTGGGCCATTTCTTTTCGGTGTCGCGGTGGCTAAAACCATCGGTTCTGAGATCATACCTCCGGCCCATATGACCATGCCCGTGCTGTTATCGGCTCTGGGCGGAGCGATATTGTGGAACCTGGCCACCTGGTATCTCGGGATCCCCAGCAGTTCGTCTCACGCGCTGATCGGCGGGTTGATAGGTGCCGCGGCAGCCGGAGTGGGTATCGGCGTTATTAAAATCGATGGTTTGAACAAGGTTTTTATTGCCCTGTTTCTTTCCCCTGTTCTTGGACTTGTTGCCGGTTACATTTTCACGAAACTGGTCTACTGGTTGGCAGCAAGCGCAACAATGAAGATCAATTTATTTTTCAAGCGCGTACAGGTACTCACCGGTATGGGCCTGGCGCTCAGTCATGGCGCGAATGACGCCCAGAAAACCATGGGTATCATCACCCTGGGCCTTGTGACTACAGGTACACTTTCGACCTTCGAAGTTCCGCTCTGGGTAGTGGGGATCAGTGCTCTGGCAATTGCCCTCGGAACGGTTTCTGGCGGCTGGAGGTTGATCAAGACATTGGGCGCCGGGTTCTTCCGCGTTCGGCCGGTTCACGGATTCAGTGCTCAAATTACGTCAGCCGGTGTTATTCTGGGAGCGGCATTTATGGGAGGACCGGTGAGCACCACACAGGTAGTCAGCTCGGCTATCATGGGGGTAGGGGCCGCGGACCGGGTCAACAAAGTAAGGTGGAACCTGGCAGGCAATATCCTGGTAGCCTGGTTGATCACCATACCTCTGTCAGGTTTACTGGCGGCAGGTATGTATGGTATCCTACGGTTCATTTTAAAATAGACAGCCTCCATAACCCGAAATGACCGGGTTCGAAGTTGCGGCATTCTTTCATCGTTTAGGAGAGAATATGTATTTAATTCTGATCATTTCCATATTGGGAATTTCTTTTGCTATTGGATTCGCGGCATCCGGTATTTGGAAAAAGGAATCCGCGCAGTGGAAAGCCTTCCCCACGTTCTACACATTTCTACCGGCGGTCATTTCCATCCTCGTGTTTTATTTCCTGCAGAGAACATGGTCTTTTGGATATCTTTCTTTCACACAGGTTGATCCGGTTTACGCCATCGCGGGAATCGTGACACCAATCGTGGTGTTCCTGGTCAATATCGTTCTAATGCGTTTTGTTTTCCATTACGAAATGAAAACCGGAATCGAATGGCGAAAATCACTCCTCGAATTTCCGTTAAATGTACTGATTATTTTGATCTTCATCGCAGGTGAGGAAATAGGCTGGCGGGGATTTCTGCAGAAGTTGCTGGTAGACGAGTTTACCCCAGTGGCTGGTATTGTGATCCTGGGTTTGGTATGGGGAATCTGGCACGCACCCATCGCATTAAAAGGGTACAACATGGGTTCACATTTCTGGGCAGAAGCGTTTATTCTCTATCCCTTTATGTGTGTTTGCTTATCCATGCCTATGGCTGTAATCACCATCCAATCGGGAAGTATCTGGCCGGCGTTGTTGTTTCATGCGGTAAACAACTCGCTGGGTGGAATCGGATTGATGCTTTTCGACCGGAAAGGTACGCTAATGGATATGGTCCTGAATATCCTTACAGGGAGTCTGCTTCTTCTGCCTTTCGCGTTTTTCCTGTGATATCCAGAAACCAGTAAAGTGCAAAGCCGGAGATTACCCATAACTTTTTTTTCATTGACAGGCGCGGTAATTGTGGGATAATTCGCTCATTATTCTAAAAGGATGATTTTTGTTTAATTTCGCTTCGGTCGTTGTTGTCACATTCAATGCAGGGACATGCCTGTAGTTTGTGATTCCTATTTATAAAATAATATAGCAATCACAAATCCACGGGCACTGTCTTGTCCCGTGGTTTGCATTTAAAGACATACACCGGCCGTGCATGGATGGGGGAATGCCATAGTCGTATCGTTTGTTCTTGAAAAGTATTAATTCTATGCAGCCAGCCGCGGGAAACCGCGGCTGTTTTTATTTCAGGTGTTTTATATGAATACAAAAGCTTACCGGGATCGTTTTCTTCTAGAAGATGATGACGCTCCTGTTATTTACAAAAGAAATCAATGTAAGTACGACCCGGATTATCCATTTAGCCGGAAACAAAAAGAAACCAGCCGGGTGATCTATGACACACAAAATTTCAAATGCCGGAATTGCGGATTCTTTGTCACCCAGAACCGCGACTATTCCGGTGTGAATAACCGCAACCACTGTCCCCGCTGTTTGTGGTCACGGCACATGGATATCACCCCCGGTGACCGGCGCTCAGATTGCCTGAGCCGCATGGAACCCGTCGGGTTGACCGTCAAGCATGTGAATAAGAAATACGGCTGTTCTGTGGGTGAACTGATGGTGATCCATGTGTGTACCGGTTGTGGAAAGGTGTCAATCAACCGTATTGCCGCTGATGATGACCCGGATGTGATCCACCAAATATTTACCTGTTCTCTTGAAATGACGTTGAAAAAGCGCGAGCGGTTGTCTGGGGAGGGAATCCTCTTGCTTCAATTTGAACAACGTGAAATCGTCCGCAGTCAATTGTTCGGGCTGCCGGATTTGACCTGACCATATGAATGAATTCCCCGAGGGCCACGCCCGGGCTGTTTTGCAAAACAGGCTGACTCTCGGGGACATAAATTGATAAGTATCGGGTAGAATAGGAAAGCGTTGATACCGATTTTTCAATACCTAAAACACTTGCAATTGACAATCCTTTTTGATATACTCACCAATTGCCTAACTATCGAAGGGTGGAAGGTTTTTTCTCCCCCTTTCGCCACGTTTAACCAGGAGTAGACATGGCTTCCGAGTTTGAAACCAAAAATTTCGCGCGTATCCCATCTGTTTTTAATTTACCGAATTTGATTGATATCCAACTGGATTCGTTCCGCCGGCTTAAAACCGACAACCTGGGTGATCTCTTTAATGAGATCTCTCCCATCGAATCCTATAACAAGGGAATGAAGTTACATTTCCCGAGTTACGACGAGAGACTGAAAGAGTGGGACCTGAAATACCGATTTGGCGAACCCAAGCACTCGATGGAAGAGTGTGTGGAACGCGATCTCACCTATGCGTCTCCGTTGTTTGTAACCGTTCTGTTAGAGGGCCCCGAAGTTCCTAGTCCGGTCCGCACCGAAATCTTCCTGGGAGATTTTCCAGAGATGACCGACAAGGGTACCTTTATCATCAACGGAACAGAACGCGTGGTGGTTTCACAGCTTATCCGCTCGCCGGGTGTGTATTTCGAAGCCACGCAAGACCGGGCAACCGGACACTTCCTGGCAAACGCGAAGTTGATCCCCGATCGCGGCGCCTGGATGGAATTTGAAACCCGCAAGAATGACTACCTCATCCTGAAATTCAACCGAAAACGTGTTGTACCGATCACTATTTTCCTGCGGGCACTGGCAGCAGTCGATGACGGTTTGCTGGATTCACCGTTGAAGACAGGCAGCGACGAGGAATTGATTGATCTCTTCAAAGATGTGGACAACAACGTTGACCGTATGTTCATTCCGTCCACTTTAAAACAGGAACCCGAATGGGACCTTAGCTCGGGGATTACAGTCGCCCAGGCAGCGCTGCTTGAGTTCTTCAAGCGTATGCGGCCTGGTGATCCTGTTACCGTTGATAATGCCCGCCAGTTCCTTGAGGAACAGCTTTTTGACCAGCGCCATTATGACCTCGAAAAAGTCGGCCGATACAAACTCAACCAGAAACTGGACCTGACCGACCGGATTCCTGTCGCGCACCGCACGATCACCAAATGGGATATTGTCTACCTTGTCCGCCGCATGATCGAGATCAACAACGAAGTCAAAGACAAGGATGATATTGACCACCTGGGTAACCGGCGTGTCAAGACGGTTGGCGAGTTGATCCAGAATAAATTGCGCATCGGTTTACGCCGCATGGAACGTGTCATCAAAGAGCGTATGTCCATCCGTGACCAGGAAGCTCTTTCGCCAGTAAGCCTGGTGAACATCCGCCCGGTTGTGGCTGCATTACGCGAGTTCTTCGGTTCGAGCCAGCTGTCCCAGTTCATGGACCAAACCAATCCGCTGGCGGAGCTGCGCCACAAACGCACCCTTTCTGCTCTTGGCCCTGGCGGTTTGCGCCGCGAGCGCGCCGGGTTTGATGTGCGTGATGTCCATCACTCACATTACGGCCGTATTTGCCCTATTGAGACCCCGGAAGGCCCAAACATTGGTTTGATCGGCCGCCTTGCTTCATTTGCCCGTGTTAATGAATACGGTTTTATTGAAACACCTTACAGGCGTGTCCTCAGGCAGATGCTGCAAAGTGATACCCGGCTTGTTGGGCGCAAGGTTGCTGTCGATTTTGTTGACGCCAAAACAGGTGAAGTGGTTGCCAAAAAGGGCGAACGGATCACGAAAGAACAATTTACCAAGATCAAGAAAGCTGATAAGGCAACCGTTTTTATTGAGCCATTTGTTACATCTGATGTGGACTACCTTTCAGCTGATGCTGAGGATAAATACAAGATTGCCCAGGCAAATTCACTGCTGAATGAGTTTGACGAATTTGCTGAAAACAGGATCTCTTCCAGGTACTATTCAGATTTCATCATCGTTGACCCTAACGAAGTTGATTACATGGATATTGCACCCCACCAGGTGGTGGGTGTAAGCGCATCCCTCATCCCCTTCCTGGAGCATGATGACGCCAACCGAGCCCTGATGGGCTCCAACATGCAGGCGCAGGCTGTTCCTTTGATCAATCCTGACATCCCGCTGATCTCAACTGGCATGGAAGAATATGCAGCCAAAGATTCAGGTCAGGTACTGACCGCAGAAGAAGAAGGCGAAATCATTTCGGTGACCGGGCAGAAGATCGAAGTCAGAACGGTCGAAGGCGATACCCGAGAGTATCACCTTCGTAAATACCAGCGCTCCAACCAGAGCACCTGTATTGACCAGAGGCCGGCTGTAACCAAAGGCCAGCGAGTTAAAAAAGGCGATGTCCTTGCAGACAGCTCATCAACAGTGATGGGTAACCTTGCCCTTGGACAGAATGTCGTGGTCGCTTTTGTATCCTGGGAAGGCGGCAATTTCGAAGATGCTATCCTGATCTCAGAGCGCCTGGTACAGGATGACAAATTCACCTCTGTTCATATTGAAAAATATGAAGTGGAAGCCCGTGATACCAAGCTGGGTCCAGAAGAGATCACCCGCGACATTCCCAATGTCGGCGATGAAGCCATCAAGGACCTGGACGAAGAAGGTATCATCCGGATTGGCGCTGAAGTTGGGCCTAACGATATCCTTGTCGGCAAGATCACACCCAAAGGCGAAAAAGAACTTACTCCTGAAGAGAGGCTCCTGAGGGCGATCTTCGGTGAAAAATCGCGCGATGTGAAAGACACCTCCCTGCGCATGCCGCATGGCGAGCGCGGAAAAGTTGTGGATGTCAGAAAATTCACCCGTGCAGACAGTGATGATCTCTCTGCAGGTGTAGAAACCATGGTTCGGGTCTCTGTTGCACAGCGCCGCAAGATCACAGCCGGTGACAAGATGGCTGGACGGCATGGTAACAAAGGCGTTGTCTCACGTGTTGTTTCCGTTGAAGATATGCCTTTCCTGGATGACGGTACCCCCATTGATATCATTTTAAACCCGCTGGGTGTTCCCGGCCGTATGAATATCGGTCAGATACTGGAAACCCACCTTGGCTGGGCTGCCCGTCAGTTAGGTTTCAGAGCCATTACACCGGTTTTCGATGGCGCTGACGAAGAGGAAATAGAAGCAGAACTGGCGCGTGGCTGGATGATCGAAGAGGCATGGAATGAGGCAGGGCTGAAAGCCTGGGAATGGATCAACCAGAGTGAAGTCGATCCTGAACAGATCAAAGATGATGAAGAAGTCCGGCTGCTTTACCTTGAAGAAGTACTTTCTCCTAAGGGAGTTGATGTCGGCAAATTGATCGATGACCCGAATTACGCCCGCCGTGAAACCCTGAAGCACTGGTTGACTGAAAAAGGACACAAACCGGAAGAAATACTTGAATTCGGAAATATCCCGACTGGTTCCCCAAGTCATCGGCCTATTGACCAGAAGGCGATCAATGCATGCTTGCGCATCTGGCTGGAGAGCAGGGGCATCGACCACTCGAAAATTTCAGATGATGAACTGCGCAGGAAGGCTGAAGAGCTTACCGACAAGATCATTGACCCATTGCCTATCCTGGGAAAACAAGTCTTATGGGATGGAAAGAGCGGAGTTCCCTATGACCAGCCGGTAACGGTGGGCGTGATGACCATGCTCAAGCTGCACCACCTGGTTGAGGATAAAGTACACGCACGCTCAACCGGACCATACAGCCTTGTTACACAGCAACCCCTGGGCGGTAAAGCGCAATTCGGCGGACAGCGTTTTGGTGAAATGGAAGTCTGGGCCCTTGAAGCATATGGTGCAGCCTATACCCTGCAGGAAATGCTGACGGTTAAGTCAGATGATGTTCAGGGACGTGTGAACACCTATGAGGCCATTGTAAAGGGTGAAACGATCGAAGAGCCAAGCCTGCCGGCATCATTCCGGGTGCTGGTGAAAGAACTGCAAAGCCTTGGCCTGGCAGTTGAAGCTGTAATGGACAGCGGTGAGATAATCCGCTTTGGCAAGGACGAAGAACGTGTCCGTCCTCCGAAGATCGAGACCGGGCTGTTGGGCCTGGGTGAAGACCTGGATGACCTCGCCTGAGGATCGACACCCCCGGTTGTTGAGGCGCGCGGTTGAGCGCATTGTCATAATACAGTTTCAGCTTGGTGTCTTCCTGCAGAGCCTGCTCGGGCAGGCGCTCAGCCACCGCGACAATATCCTTATAGCGGTGCTCAGACCAGGCTTTGCTGAAGCCGGCTTTGA
>CAYQTY010000140.1:0-8481 GCA_964420535.1 uncultured Leptolinea sp.
TCTGCTATCTCGATCTTCACGAGATGAAGATGGTGAACAAGGTGGCCTCGTGCCGGATCTGCAGCGTCGAGGTGGAAGGGCGCCGCAACCTCGCGCCGGCGTGCGCCACCCCGGTCAGCGAAGGAATGCAGGTCACGACCAACTCGCGGCGTGTGCTGTTCACCCGCCGCCGGCTGCTGCAGCTGGTGTTATCCAACCACCCGTTCGACTGCCTGATCTGCGCCAAGTCCACCGACTGCGAACTGCAGTCTCTGGCCTGGGAATTTGGCATCAACACCCAGCGCTACCGCGGCGAACGAGCCCACCACGAAATTGACAAATCCAGCGGTGCGCTGAAACGTGACCCCGAGAAATGCATCATGTGCCGCCGCTGCGAAGTGATGTGCAACGAAGTGCAGACTGTCGGCGCGCTTACCGCGTTCGGCCGCGGCTTCAGCACCGTGGTAGCCCCCGCTGAAAAGAAACCCATCATCGAATCCCCTTGCGTGTACTGCGGACAGTGCGTCAGTGTATGCCCCACGGCTGCCCTCACCGGTGTGGGTTACATCTCCGAAGTCTGGGACGCCCTTTTCAACCCGGCCAAGAAAGTCATCGTTCAGGTGGCACCCGCTGTCCGTGTGGCTATCGGTGAAGAATTTGGTATGAACCCCGGCCAGATCGTCACCGGAAAACTGGTTGCCGGCCTGCGCCGCCTCGGGTTCGATGCCATCTTTGACACCACCTTCGGCGCCGACCTGACCGTGATTGAAGAAGCCAACGAGATCATGTCACGGTTGAAGGAAAACAAGAACCTGCCCATCCTCACCTCTTGCTGCCCTGGCTGGATCAACTTCATTGATTATCACTTCCCCACCCTGAAATACATGCCATCCACCTGCAAGTCACCCCAGCAGATGACCGGTTCGATTGCCAAGAATTATTACGCCAAGAAAATGGGCATGGATCCGAAAGATGTGGTTGTGGTCTCCGTGATGCCCTGTATTGCCAAGAAATACGAGGCTAACCTGCCGTACCAGAAATCCAACGGCCTGCAGGATGTTGATTACTCCATCACCACCCGCGAACTGGCGAAGATGCTGAAAGAAGGCGCGGTTGACCTGAAATTCATGCCCGAAGAAACCTTCGACAATCCGTTGGGTGAATCCACCGGCGCAGGCGTCATCTTTGGCGCAACCGGCGGTGTATTGGAGGCCGCCCTGCGTACCGTGTATGAAAAATTCACCGGCAAAACGCTGGAAGATGTCAACTTCATGGCCGTACGCGGTACCCAGGGTATCCGCGAAGCCTCTGTGGACATCAACGGACGCACCGTCCGCGTGGCCGCCCTCTCCGGATTGGGTAATGCCCGCAAGGTCCTCGAGAAGATCGTCAAAGGTGAAGAGCATTATGACATCATCGAGATCATGGCCTGCCCGAGCGGTTGTGTGAATGGCGGCGGACAGCCGTACACCCACAATCGTGACGAGGTCATCGAACAGCGTATCAGCGGCCTGTACCACATCGACCGCAACCAGGCTGTGCGCAAGTCACACGAAAATCCGTCCATCCAGAAGCTGTACCAGGAATTCCTGGGAGAAGCCGGCAGTCACGTGGCGCATGAACTGCTTCACGTTCACGGCCGCGACTAATTATCGGTAGAAATAAATACACAGGAGGCTCCGGACAAAATCTGGAGCCTCTTGTGTTTATATCTTTCGGCAGACCAGTTCGCCATTTCCCAGGGGCACGACCAGCGCGGGGCGCAATCTGTTGCCCGTTCCTTTGAAAAACCATTTGCCCTGCGTACAGCCGTCACATTGTGGGTGTGGTGATATTACTAGGAGGATCCCTTTATTTTAGAAATTGATGGGTGCGATATATGTATTGATGATCCTGGCTGTGGACGCCTTGATCGCTTTCTATTCCGCGCGTCTCCTGGGTGCTGATGATGTAAGCACACAGCGAAAGTGCATGAAGGGCATTTACATCGGCGCCACGCTGGTGGTGCTGGCATTCCTGATCGGGCAGGTCACGATATGAAACCGGTTGTTTGACCGGAAGAAATTATCTTCGGGCTACCATGATCAGCGTGGTTCGATCATCTGCCACGGTTTTGAATCCACAGGATTCATACAACTGTACAGCCGGATTATCGCGGCTTACGCTCAGACAAACCCCTTTATACAATGGCAAAGCAAATGTCAGCATCTGTATCATCAATTCTCGCCCGATTCCCTGTCCGCGGTATTCCGGCTGTAAGGCAATTGAGAGTTCCGGCGTTTCATCGTCCACATAACCGTAGCCTTTGTTCTCCCCGGTCAACAATCGGATCCAGACGGCACCGACTGGCTTATCTCCATCTAGCGCCATGAAACCTTCATCACCCGGACCGCCCCAGCCATTCACATAGCGTGCCAGCTCCGGCGCCTGAATGATCTCCCGCGGCGGCAGGGGACTTCCCTCCGGCACATAAACCGCCAGATACAGCATATTCCACAGAAATGGTTCATCTCCCACGGATAACTGGCGGAATTGAATATCCATATACACCACAGCTCAGTCCACAATGAACAGTTTCGCGCCGGTTAGCGTAGATGACCGGTGCGCTTCGGCATTATCCGCCACCTGGTAGCTGATGCCAGGTGTGAGCACAAAAATACGCCCGTCATCCAGTTCGGTGTGAAGTTCGCCTTCCAGGCAAAGCAGAACGTGACCTTTCTTACACCAGTGGTCCGCCAGATAGCCCGGGGTGTATTCCACCATGCGCACCCGGATGGGTCCGAATTGCTGTGTGCGCCAGTACGCCATACCACTGTCACCTTTATGTTCCGTTACAGGAATTTTCTCCCATTCGGTGAGCCCGAAGGGTATGTTTTGCATGTCCATTGGATTAGTCTTTCTTACTTGAAAACCGGATCAAAGCACTGTCTGGTTAAAACGGATCAAGCGCCAGTTGTTAAATTCCGGCTCAAATTCTATTTCTGTGATGCCGCAAAAGTCCACCTTGAAATCCCATCGGCGGTAGACCGGCAATCCCATCAGGTGACAAACCCACAACCGGATAAGCCCCTCGTGACAAACCACAATAATGTTCCTTTCCGCCTGCATCTTATCGGTCATAAATGAGGCGATTCGCCGGCGGGCGTCTTCACCGCTCTCGCCCTGCGGGAATTTGAAATCATGGTTGCGTTCTTTGAAGCCATTCCACACTTCGGGGTAAAGCGCCTGAATTTCGTCATCCTGCAGGGAATCGATCAGACCGTTGTCAATTTCATTCAAGCGTTCGTCCACAATTGGATGCAGACCGTTCTTTTTGCTTACATGATGAATCGTTTGCCCGGTACGTTGATATTGACTGATATAGATCCCATTGACCGGCCGCGCCGCGAAAAACTCCCAGAGATCTTCCGCCTGTTTTTGGCCCCTTTGACTGATCGGTTCATCCTGGTGGCGCAGCACCGGATTATAAAAATCACCCTTTTCTTTTTCCGCATGTCGAACAATGTACCATTTCATACCGGCTGCTCCTCGATGGTGGTGTTTTATACTGCCAGATCAAAGCAATTGCGGTATTGCTGAAAACAACCGGTGAAAAACCGGATTTTCTTTAGTTTTAAAGCTCGAGAGTACTCAAGGGTGAGTTTATTTTAATCGCATTTTTTAATATAGTAAAAATGGTCACAACACCGATGCCCTTCCATGAGGGTCTGAGTCCGGCGGAAGCCGATTTTTGGGTTGAAACCGGCCGCGGCATACGGGTCGCCGCTGCAGACGAGATGATATAACCAGAAAGCAGCGTTACTCCGCAAACCGGTATCAGCATGCGGGCAGCGGGTGCAATGGATCTGAACTCCTTCCGGCTGGTGTTCGATGGAAACATCAAAACCAGCGGCAGGCAATGGTTCCCACAAAAGCCGGATAAAGTCATCCAGATTATTGAACGGCACTTTCCGGCCGTTTTCCTCCCATTCAGGTTGAATATGCGCGGCCACTACCCTGTCAATGATCCGGCCCACAATTTCGCGGCCGAAACATTCACCCAGTTCTTCAAACAAAACAATCTTGTCAGATGCTGACCAGCGGGAGGACATTTCGTCCAATACCTCCCGTTCTGACGCGGTCAGGTCAATTTCAACACTATACGGTTCTAGAAACCAGGGACTAACCCAGGGGACGTTTTCTTCAATAAGATCGTTGTTCATAATAGATTCCTTGCAGGGATAGTCAGGTTAATTAAGTGTTACCGACATTATCAGATCAGGTTTTTCTGTGAGGATATAGAAGACTTCTCCGCGGGATGGGTCAAAGACCAGAGAGAGATCTGTCTTCCAGTCCGGGCCATGCTGACTCACCTCACGCAGCAGGCCAAACCCTTGCTCCACGCTCATTGGTCCCGTATGACGCGCGAGGTGATCAGCAGCTTTTTTGTACCGGTCTGCGCCTGATCCGGATGGATTCAGGGGGATAAGTTCACCATAATCAGACAGCGGGAAATTTGTCATCACATACCAGCCGCTATCCGCGGCTGTTGAATAGATGCTTCTCTTTCCCGGTTCCACAACAAGGGTATCCCCATTTCCTGAAGCAACCATGTTGTGGGTGCTCATGAATGGCCCATTGACGATCTCCACCTGCGCGACCTGTGCCCGCAGGGATTCCAGGTTTGTGTCTCCGGCCATCACGCGATCCACCAACGAAGAGTTGACCCAACGCCTGTCATTCTGGCGGTTATAAGGGGCTTCCCCGTTTGAATCAACGATCAGGTTGTTGACAAAAAATCCGTTCGAGCTCACGCCAAAAGACGGGTAGAAATTTCCCCGTACTTCGGTTGAAACTAAGAAACCTTTGCCCTGGTTAGCCGAAATCCGGAATTTCATTATGTTGTTATCAAAATTCATACCGATCAGCACGTTTTCCCTGCGGTATACAAAACTGGTGCACATACGCTACCAGGCTCCTGAGAAACCAACCAGGTTAAGAATCCGGTGAGACGGTGTTCTTAAAATTGTCATTGGCGTTTCCATTCAAACTCTCATTCAATAGAGAACTTAATTCTCCCATGTGGAATACTAGGTGACGCAGGGTGAAGATCACCACGCCCATTTTGGTTTTACCCGCCCAATCAAACGTTGTGTTGACGGACTGGAGATCCATATTCCGCAGCCAGTTCTCAGTCAACCCTTTGAAATCCCGGATGGCTGAACGGATGTCATCCTGTGACGGCAGGTCTGCTTCATCCATGGTCTCCCAATTTTGACTGAAATCCCGGCCTGATGCGAACGCGCGGAAGGTGTCATCTTCGATGTAGTACTGGATGCTTTGCAGCAGGTGGAATGAGAGCCGCGCCGGAGTGATCACCCCGCGGCCGATACGCAGCCACGAGACCGGGTCAAAATCATTCACAATGGCATCAAACGTGCGCCAGCTATGCGCGAATTGTTGTATCAATTCTTCATTCATGGTGGTTCTATTCTCCTGGTTTAATGATTAATCAGCGTTGGGTGGAGGTTTTATTACTTCTTAGTCCGCGCGTGAAGCTCCAAAAGCCGGGTGATATCTCGCAGATCGTCCGGATCTTCGACCGGGATGAACAGCCAACGGCCTTCCGGATACGGGGTGGCCGAGTCAACCGCCTGCCTCACATTCCTGCCAGTATTCATGGAAGATACGGTTTCCACTTCCGCCGGGTTTAATATGATTTGACTAAAGAAACGGCCTTCCGCCGGATACAAAGATGTCAATAACTTGCTTTTTAATCGGAAACGGACCCCCCAGCCATAGTTTTTACCGTACAGGAATTTGAAATCTTCCACAGGGTGGTACGTTTGGCGGATATGAGTCAGCAGCTCTTCCCACAATGGGAAGCATGAACCCATAATATCGCGGATCTCTTCCGGCTCAGGTGTATGGGATTTGTTTGTGAAAAATCCGATACTCAATTGGCTCTCCCCGGCGACTGTTGGATATATGTAATTATAAGACATTTATTCTATTATAGTATTTATTAAAGGTTATTTATTCCGCGCCAGTTGAGACCACAACCTGTCAAGCCCGAACAGTATTAGCAGAACAAGCGCAAACAATAGAATGAAAGGTGGCTTCAGACTGATCATCCGGCCGATGATCGCGATGGACAAACCCGCGCCCATTGCCAGGACCAACGAACGCAGGTGACGCCGTTCAAACCGGCTGATGGTTTCCTTATGCGGAGAGCACTGAAGGTCGACGGTCAACTGATGTACGTCCCATGCCATCAGGGCAAAAACAGAACCAGCCATCCCAAGAAGAGGATAACCACCGGTAATAATGGCTGCGGCAGAGATCGCCACAGAGAGGAACAAAAACACATGCGGCAACCAGCGGTTCACGCGCTTCCGCAACAAAAACCATAACATGCCCAACCCCGCGGCACTCGCTAAACCGGACCACTCCCCTATCAAGAAGAACGCGGCAGACAGAAAAGCCACCATCAAGGCGAGGCTGACTTTAAACACGTAACTTCGGATGAAACGCGGTTGCTGCTGCATTCCTGTTAAACCCCCTGTCCGCGTGACCGCGTGAGCGCGTTACGCACCAGCGGGAATAACGGCTGGCTGACGTTCCAATCTATGACCGGAACCTGCAATGCGGCGATGGAATTCAAAGCCAGCCTTCTCTCTACCCGGGCGGTTCGAACAGCCATTGTGTAGTAACGATCAGCAGAAGTCTCCGTGACAGCGAAATCGATAGGATTCGGGCTGATCAAGAGAGCCTGATAACCGCTCGCCCGCAGACGCTGGTACAGTGACAGGTCACCTGAAGTCAACGGGCTGATCACGATGATCATGGATCGTCCGGGAAACATACGGATGGGAAGAAAATCGATATGCGGCGAGGAATGCCCATCAAACTCCACCCGTGCCCGTGACAGGCAGCTCATGATCCGGTGCAATTGGGTTTTGCCATATCCGGGGAAAGCAATGGACGTATGCTTGCCAAACACCATAAGGCTGACCCGATGTCCCTGGTGAATGAACATCTCCGCCAGTGACGCGGCCGCGGTGACACCATGTTCAAACAAACTCTCACCACCTATGCGCAACTCAATAGACTGACGCGCATCCAGGACCAGCCCGATTTCAGCGATTTCTTCCTGCTCAAATTCACGGGTGAAGAATTTTTTCGGATGGCGTGCCGTTTGATGCCAGTCCAACGACCGCAATGGATCACCGGCATGGTATTCTCGTACGCCATAGAAATCGATGCCGTTGCCGCCCAACCGCGCGGGTATGGACCCCGGTGAATGCAGGGTGCTGCGCGGGCGAAGCGGTATGGCTTTGAATTTGCGGATGGACGGCCTCACCTGGATGTCACCCCGGGCGGGTAGGGTTCGTTTAACCGAAATAATTCCCAGGGGATCACCAGCGGTTATCCGTATATCCTCCCAGGCGAAATCCCCACGGGTTGCCGTAAAAGAGTACTTCACCTCAGCAGATCCATCCGGTTCCAGATACGCCCATTCTGTGAGACTGCCGTCAACCTGCACAGCATACTCTGGAAGCATGTCTTTTATGCAAACAACGGCAGATTCAGGCGAAGCGTTATCAACCGTAACGGTGGTATCCACACGGATAAAACCTTCACCACGGGATTGCTTTATGAAACGGGAGGCAGTCAATCGCAACTTGCCGGTATCCGGCGATTGCCAAAGCCCAATCCCCAGGTAAGCCAGCACAGGCATGGTCAACCAGGCTACATCACCATTGCGGGTGATCATGGCGGTGACCAGCAGACCAAGTATGACCGCGGAGAGTACCCTGACTTTATCCGTCATTTTCCATTTTCAAAACCGGCACAGATACCGTGGCGGCAATATCGTCGATCACCCGGTTTTCAGATTTCTTCACATCCCACAGACTGGGGTCCAGAATGATGCGATGGGCCAGCGCGGGCTGAATGAATTGTTTGACATCATCCGGGATGACAAAATCACGTCCATGGATGGCAGCCCACGCCCGCGAGAGTTTGAGCAGTGCCAGAGACCCTCGTGGACTGACGCCCACGGCCACCTGCCGGTGCGCCCGCGACCGTTCAGCAAGGTTGACCATATAACGGCGTACATCCGCGTCAACATGGATGTTTTCCACCGCGGCGCGCATTTGCAAAAACATCTCAGGAGTGATCACCGCGTTGAGGGGCACAACATCCGCTTTTCTGTCCGCACGGCGTTTGAGGATCTCATCCTCTTCATCCGGTGTGGGATACCCGATGGATAGTTTCACCATAAAGCGGTCAAGCTGAGCCTCGGGCAGCGGAAACGTCCCCTCGTATTCGATCGGGTTCTGGGTGGCAATCACCATGAAAGGATCAGGTAACTCCTGTGTTTCGCCTTCCAGAGTCACCTGGTATTCCTGCATGGCTTCCAGCAGCGCGGACTGGGTTTTGGGTGAGGCGCGGTTGATCTCGTCTGCCAGCAGGACATTGGTGAAGATGGGACCCTTACGCAACATGAACCGGTTTTTA
>CAYQTY010000141.1:0-7545 GCA_964420535.1 uncultured Leptolinea sp.
CCTCGCCCTTCCGCTGACGGCAGCCGCCAGTGTGATGGCATTCAACTCCACCGCGGCGGTGATTTTCACCTTTGTCGCCGGCCCGGTAACGGACAAGCTGGGGCGTAAAGGCGTGATGGTTGTCAGCTTATTGGGGAACGGGCTGGTGTATCTGCTGTACCTCAATGCCTCCACATACTGGCATTTTGCCGCCGCCGCTACGCTGGCCGGAGTTTTCAACCCGCTCTTTCGGGTTGGTGCAGATGCCATGCTGGCAGACTTGATCCCCGAACACAACCGTATAGATGCCTACTCCCTGCTCCGGTTAAGTAACAACCTTGGTGTAGCCATCGGCCCCGCGATCGGCGGATTTTTAGCTTCCACCTCATACACTGTGGCTTTTTTATGTGCCGCCGGAGGCATGTGTATGTACGGGTTGCTGATGCTGGTTACGGGCAAAGAAACCATCCCCTCCAAAACATCAAATGACCAACTGCCTCAGGTATCCCGGAAATTTGGCGGTTACCCTGATATCTTCCGTGACAGGCCATATATTCTCTTTATCCTGAATTTCACTCTGATTCAAATCTGCGCCGCCTTTGTTTGGATATTGTTATCCGTCTACAGCAATCAGCAATATGGAATGCCTGAAAGCCAGTACGGATTTCTACCCACCTTGAACGGTTTGATGATTGTTCTGATGCAATTATGGATCACAGACCAAACCCGCAGGCGGTCAACATTCAGCATGATGGCACTGGGTTCAGCGTTCTATGGTCTTGCGACATTCAGCATAGCCTTTATGACCGGTTTCTGGGGCTTTATGGTCAGTATGGTGATCATGACCATCGGTGAGATGATACTGATGCCTACATCCAGTACATTTGCCGCCAATATGGCTCCGGCCGATATGCGCGGACGCTATATGAGCCTTTACACCCTCACCTGGGCGGTTTCCACCGGCGTGGGTTCCATTTTTGGCGGTTTTCTTTCTGACAGCCTTGGACCGCGTTCCATCTGGTATGGTGGCGGCATTATCGGATTGATCAGCGTAATTGGATTTATCGCTCTTAAAACCTTATACAAAAACCGGCTGAAAGCAGCCGATCCCGGGTAATCTACTACTCCGATCAGTCATAAAATCAGACATCTGACCGCACTCTAAGAGTTCTCTAATGTTATTGATTCCCGGTTTGGGGCGTGCTACATTGTATTTGCATGGGCGACTCTCCAATTTGAGGACACCAGGGATGGAGGTTAGTTCTCCAAAAACCTATATTCTCAGGGGTAGAGGCATTTGCTGCCCCGTATTGGATTGTTAAAAGGCAATCCGTGTTTGGTTTTGACGCGCCGGCCCAGTGAGGCGGCTCCTGTCATCAGGATAGACGTCCAAATTTATTCGTCCGGGAAAGTTGCCCATGTTGATTTCTTAAGAAATCCGAGCTTGACTCGGATTTCTTTTTTTCATATAAACTATAAGCATGCTATTAATCAATCGATGACTGTCATGGAATGCGCTATACACCTTCAGGTGTTGATTTTTTTTATTCCTACAAGACAGCAAAGACACAGGAGGAGACTATGTCAAAGAAGTTTGTATTCATCAGCTTGATTTTACTGCTGGCGTTGTCATCGTGCACACTGCCCGGCGGAAAAGCCGCCAAAGCCGAGGAACCCGTGGTGGCCCAGGTTTCTCAGCCCGCGGAACCCGCGCAACCAGCTCAACCCGTAGAGCCAGCCCAGCCTGTTCAACCCGAACCTACCCTCGAACCCCCTGCCGCCGAACCGGTAGCAGAAGAACCTGCCCCTGCCGAACCCGCACCTGCTGAACCACAGGCGGAAGAGCCTACTGCAGAACCCGTTGCCGACGAAGGTTTTTCGTTCCATGATGATTTCGACATGGAAAGTGACAGCTACTCGGAAGATACAATCACCACAACTCAGGCCGTCACCCGCGACCAGGTTCAGACTGAGCCCTCATCTGTTCAGGATGGTATCCTCACATTCAACATCCGCGACAATGAAACCTACATCTACAAACTGATCAACGACTCGATGACCGAGAACGCCGTCATCGAAGCGAAATGGAAGAGCAACGGCCAGAGCCTGAATGGCGTTTCATTACTGTGCCGTGCTTCAGAAGATTTCTCCGGCTGGTATGAGTTCCGCATGTCTGCGCAGGGTGAATGGCAGTTGCTCCAGTATGACCGGACCATCCGTGACAATGATCCCTACAAAAACCCGTATGTGACCATCAAAAAAGGTCAGGCCAAGCAAAAGCTGGTTCGCGTAACGGGTGACAATGTGTCAAAATTTACCTGCAACGGCAACAAACTCAGCTATGAAGTCAATGGCACCAAGATCATTGAGACCACCAATACCAAGATCAAAGGCGGTGGACTGGTGGGTATCGGGGTTATGTCATCCACCTACCTTCCAGTGATCATCCAGTGGGACTATCTGGACGTGTCACAACCGCAGGAATAATAACAAATCTGCAAAATACACAGAAAGGGAGAGGTTTACGCCTCTCTCTTTTTTTTATTGGAATTTTGCCGGTGAGATGCTATAATCCGGTTGCCGCCCCAGTAGCTCAAATGGACAGAGCAGAGCACTCCTAAGGCTAAGGCTGTGGGTTCAATTCCCGCCTGGGGCATATGCAGAACACGAAAAACCCCTTGCAATTTCAGGGATATCCATATAAAATACAAATAGATAAGCACTTGGGTGCCCCCCTCACCCAGGTGTTTATCTCTTTAACAGGGAGTTTTACGGGATATATCGCGGATCGCGTCACCAAAGTGACGGATCTCATCCAGTGTGTTGTAATGCACAGCTCCTGACCTCAGAAGCCCGCCTTTGCCTTCCAGACCAAGCCGCTCGGTGACGGCCAGAGCATAAAAATTACCATTCCAGGTATATATTCCCCGCCGGTCAAGTTCAATTGCCAGGTCTTCGGGCGCCCAACCCTGCAACGTGAATGAAAACGTAGGCACACGTTGGTCCAGCTGTCTGGTGTCCGTGATGCCGTAGAGGGTCAGTCCGTTTATATCTTCCAGTCCACGCACAAATTCGCGGCTGATCTCAAACTCATACGCGCGAATAGCCTGCATAGCCTGTTTAAACACCCGCCTCCGGCCGGTGTATTCATCCGTATTTTCTTTAAATTCATTACCGAATTCTTTTCCGATCCATTCAAAATATTCCAACGCGCCAAGCGTGCCGGCCATGTGCTCAAAATTACCTGTTCCGGTTTCAAATTTGCCGGGCGGCAAAGCCGGTGCGGGACGGACACGGTACGCGCGAAGCCGGTCAAGCAAATCATAGCGGCCGTACAGCACACCTTCGTGGGGCCCGAAATATTTGTAGGCCGAGCAAACCAGAAAATCACACTCCAGGTCGCTCACATCAATAGAGCCATGCGGCGCGTATTGCACCGCGTCTATGTAAACCAGCGCTCCAGCCTGGTGGGCCAGACCGGTCAATTCTTTTACCGGGTTGATCGTCCCCACAGCGTTTGCCGCGTACCCCAGGGCAACCAGCCGGGGATTCTCTTCCATGGCCTTCTTGAAGTCATCCAGATCAAGGGTGCAATCTTCCGGGTGAAAACCCACCCACCGGATTCGGCAGCCGCGGTCTTCAGCGGCCATCAGCCAGGGAGAGATATTCGCGTCATGATCCAACCGGGTGACAACGATCGTATCGCCCGGGTTGAATTCATGGGCCAGAGACCGGCTGATATTGAACGTTAGTGACGTCATATTGGGCCCGAAAACGATCTCGTCAGCCCGTGGAGCATTCAAAAAGTCTGCCGCAGCCTGCCGAGCTTCATCCACCAGACTGTCGGATAGGCGGCTGGTCTCAAACGCGCCGCCGTGGTTGGCATTCGTGTTCACCAGATAATCGCGGATGCGATCCAGGCTCCGGCGTGTTATTTGAGTACCGCCCGGATTATCGAGAAATAATACCGGGCGGGACAGTGCGGGAAATTCTTTTCGGATCTTCTGAACGTTCAGCGTCATCGTCAGTCGTCAAAATCTTCGCTGCCGGTATCTTTGCCGGCTTCAGGTTCCGTTTCTTCAAATTCCAGTCGTACCCATAATAACAGCACAGCCCCATCCTGCGTTTCCACACTGCGGGCAGCCATGATGGGGGCTTTTTCTTCCAACCCTAATTCATTGCGGTAATGTAAAAAGATGTTCGACCGGTCATTCCAGGCGCGGTGGCACCGTTCAACCAGCGACTGCCCGTTGAATGTGCGTACGCGGGTCATAACCAGGTCATACAAAACAGGGCCTTCGTTCAGTCCCAGTGCCCATCCGTCATTGATCTCTTCAAATATGGGAGTTGGTCCTTCAATTATGGTGATCTTATCGTCCATGATTCTCTCCTGAGAAAAAATCATACCACATATTCAATGTGACGATTTTTATCTACTCTTATATTTCTCCTACTTTTCTCTTGCAATCCTCTAATAATTATCGCGTATCCTACAACTATCACCATATAAAACACATATAAACCAAGTAAAAACTGGAGGAAAAATGACACTCTATTTCACCCAAACCCCACATATGACCCGCCGCCCCTGGGCACGCCGCTGGATGGAAAACGAAGAACGGAATCAGTATTGCGATGTCTTCATTCCGGTGGATGTCAAAGCGGAAGAGGAAGCCTATGAGCTGACAGCCATGATCCCGGGTGTTGCCGTGGATGACCTGAATATTCAGGTCGTCAATGAAACCGTTACCATTCAGGGCGAGATCAAAGCAGCGGATGACAGCGAGAATTACCTGCTCCGCGAACGTCCCACCGGCCACTTTAGCCGTGTTCTGACTCTCCCCGATGAGCTTGATGCTTCAAAAGCGGACGCGAATGTATCCAACGGTGTGTTGACCCTGCGTATTCCCAAAGCGGAAGACGCGAAACCGAAATCGATCAAAGTTGTGGCAAAATAATCTGAGAACGTCAGATAACTGACTAAACAGGGAGCCGAATTAATCGGCTCCCTGTTCGTTTTATCCAGCGGAATAACGGACTAATTCATTTCCGTGACCCAGCGCTACGGCTCCCGTTCCCAGTACGTCAAAGGTATCATTGGAACATGTCAGCACGGTGTTGGCTTCGATGCCGATCAAGGTCAAATTGCCAGCCAGATGCGGAACAGCAAACCGGAGGACAAATGGGATCTCATCAAAATGGGGGATGATAAAATGCCCGGGCACCACCCCCAGCGCCTGCAGAGTCCCGCCTATTAAACTCTTGTTGGGCACCCGTTCGCCAAAGACCATGGCGCCCGCGGAACACCCGGCGACTACGCCACCCGTACGCAGGTTTTCCAGAATTGCCTCCATTACAGGTGTGCCGGACAAACATTCCAGCAGGTAATACGGTTTACCACCAGACAGATAGATGAAATTGGCTTCCTGAACCTTCCGTACCATTCCAGGGTCCCTGGCGTCTGACCGGGTGATCAACCGCAGTGATTCAACCTCAGCCGCGCCAAGTGACTGGAAGTGCGTTTTACCCAGTTCCATCCAGTAACGCAAACGTTCATCGCCTTCTGTGCCGGCTGCCGTGGGCAGGCAAACTACCCGGGCCGGACCGGGCAACCGGGACAACAAAGCCCGATCCACGGAATTCATGCCTGGCAGGTATTCACCGCTGCCAGCCAGAGCCAACGTCCCTTTGTATGGAAATGGAGTACGAACCGGGACGTTCACGGAAGAGGGGTGTAAAACACCCGGTTGCCCATCGCGATCCAGGCAACGCGGTTTGAAGCCACGTCAAATGCCGTGACAGGTTTTTCGGGAAGAGAATACTGGTCTACCGTTTGAAAACGCAATCGACGCTGCAAATTTAGCCGGAGAGTGAAATGAAATATTGTCGGCCCGTTCGTATCGAGTATATAAATGGATGGATCCGGAGGTGGCACGGTAGCCAGTTGAAGGAATATCGCTTCAGGGAATAACGCGATCGGTTTCCCGGATTTATCACCAAAACCAGCTGGATCCTGGCAGCGGGTTGGAGAACTGCTGAAATTGTTGAACGTGCAGCGGGTAACATGCCCGTCTTTCCGTAATAAGAGCAGATCATCCTGATACATGGCCAGGTCAATCACGTCTGCCAATTGGGGGATTTTATTGTTAAAGAATAAATGCGGCTGCCCCGGGAAGCCCACCCCGTTACCCGCCACCCACCAAACCGCGTTGCTGGTCTGGTCAAGAATGATCAGCGAACCTTCTTCCACCGTGAAGGCGGTAATTTTTCCCCAATCCGTATCAGGCGGCGCCAGAGTGGATGAAAGCGGCAGGGAACCCGGTATGCAGTAAAGCAAATTCCCATCGGCATCCATGCCCATTACCGAAGCTTTATATTCATTATTCGGCGGCAGAGTAGTAATATCCACCAGCGCGCCGATCATTTTTCCACCGGAAGGTCCCGGTCCGCAGTTGAAATTGGGGTCAAGCTCGTAGCCATCACCGGTCAGAGCAAATCGTAATACCCGACCCTGGAACGAGTCGAGCGCAAAGACGTCAGTCGTGGATGCGGCAATACGTGAAATGCTGATATTGGATGGAATGGCATCGGGAACCGCTTCCTGCACAGGTAGGCGGATAATGCTATCCAACGCGTCCAACGCATTTTGAGCCTGTTCACGCAGCATCTTTGTATCTTCCGTCCGGCCATATTCTTCGGCTTTTTTGACATTATACAGAGATTGCGTCCATCCACTGCGCTGCGCCTCGGGGTCTATTTGACCGGCTGCCTGCAGGGCAAATGCCTGGGCTTGAACCAGATATTCTGTGCGCTGCTCACCCCGGCCGGACCGGGTATACACATACGTGGAAATAAAAACCACAATGACCGGTACTGCGAGTGCGATAAACAGCAACGTTGACGCGGCTATGCTTCCGGACGGGTCGGTTTTTACTGGATTGATTTTTATGACAGGCGGTTTGACTTTGGGGGCTACCTGCTCCGGAATTTCCACCAGCCGTTGCACAAAACGGGATATCTTATCCAGTAACGGCGTTTCAGGCGCAGCCACCTGCGGCCCAGGGATCTCGCTGGCAGGTATAGTCCGAAATCCGATCTGTTCATCTTTAGGTTTTACTACTGGCGGGCGGGGTGTTTCTACCGGTACCGGCTCATTTTGTATTACCGGGCCGTCATCAATAGGAAATTCAGGTTTTCCAGCCGGTTGGCCCGGGAACCTGTATGGTTCGGGAATAATTAACGGAAGATCTTCTGCCGGCGTGAGCTGTGGTAATGGTATTTCTCCATATACCGGTTCAGTCATAGGCGTTTCTTCCGGGGTTTCCGGTTCGACAGGAACCGGCCGTGGTTCGGAATATGGGTCGGCAGGCGCCGCTTCCTGGGGAACACGTGGTTTCAGGCGATGGACTTCGCCACGTCCGGGTTGAACCTGGGCCACGGCAGCTGCCATATTGAATGGTGATTGGGCCAGCAGACGGCGGCGGAACTGATCCAGATTAAGGCGGGAACTGCCTGCCAGTAAGGCGGGAGTCCAGGTTGGGGGCGGTGAAGGGCACAGTAAAACCA
>CAYQTY010000141.1:7555-8478 GCA_964420535.1 uncultured Leptolinea sp.
GTGGTGGTGAAATAGCGCGGTGTGATGGTACTACTTACGCCCAATCCGCGGCCGGCGCTTTCCAGGTCTACATAGTCAGTAACACCATCCGGATTGACAACCAGCGTGTGGGTTGGGCCGGAATGGAGGATATACAGCGTGTCGCCATGTATTACCACCATGTTCAATACACCGACATTCGGCCGGCCGGAGGGGGAGTCAAACTGGTTGGACCCCAGGATAAACGTATTGATCTGTTCGGATGCTGCCCGCAAACCGGATGTTACAGATCCGGGTGTATTGAAATACGTGGCAGAAAGATGCAGCAGCATCTCTTGTTGAGATTCAGCCGTGAGGATATTCTTGCTGGGCAGGGTTAAAAGCGCGGACAGAGTGTCGCCGGCACGGTTGCGCAGCACAGGCCTGGGGGCGGAAGAACCGATCAGACCTGGCAGGTCGGGCAACTCTTTTCCGCCGGAGAGGTGGATGGGGAAGATAAATAAGTCAAACAAGGAGTTCTGCTGTTTTAAATAGATTAGATATGATTATACAACCCACCGGTTATGGTTTGCCCGTTGGAACCGGGGTATTGATCAATTGATACTGGCCGCGCCGAGTGGCTGTGGGTTTTGGTGTCGGTTTTGGCAGGATGTAATCATCGTCAATAGAGCGGATGACCAGGTTTGAATAGTTGACCGTGATCGGGGTATCTGCCGCCTGACGCGCAAACAGACCGACCTTTCCGGAATTAAAAGTCGCGTCACGCGCGGAAAATTGAAATACATCATTAAGGAAGAACCGCAGTTCGTCTTTTACCGCCCACACCCGCAGCCGTAGCTGGTATGGTGACCCTGGAAGCACCTGACCGCTCTGCATCCAATCCACCAGTGTGTATGGTTTCCCCGATTTCAAAATCTCCAGTTTCACCTGCCCCTGGCAGTTAA
>CAYQTY010000142.1:0-8408 GCA_964420535.1 uncultured Leptolinea sp.
GTTCGCCAGCAGAAAGTCAGCCGCGACCTGCTCGCCCCATTTTCCCAGACTCTTGTTGTGTGTGTTTTTTACAGATTTCATGAATCCATCAATTTCATCAAGCCGGCGGGGCTTTGGAGATTTTCACAAATCGTGCTACACTAACTTTCAATTCTACCGTAAACCTTATAGAGTCAATAAAAAAATATGCCTATTGTTGAAACGATCGCCATTGGTACAGAACTCCTTCTGGGAGAAATTCAGGATACAAACACGCATTATCTGGCCCGTCAG
Source organism: uncultured Leptolinea sp. (assembly GCA_964420535.1). GTDB lineage: Bacteria > Chloroflexota > Anaerolineae > Anaerolineales > Anaerolineaceae > Leptolinea. Next base: position 274 of record CAYQTY010000142.1, read on the forward strand.
TTCCGCAACGCCGGTATCAACTTTTTCAGGGCCACAATTATTGGTGACAATGCCTCGCGCATCGCACAGGTGATAAAAGAAGCTGCCGCGAGATCGGATATCGTCATCACATCCGGCGGACTGGGCCCCACAGTGGACGACCCAACCCGTGAAGCGGCTGCGTTGGCTTCCGGTGTGGATTTGGAGTTCCATGAAGAACTCTGGGACCAGATTCAAGAACGCTTCCGTCGTTTTGGCCGCGCGCCAACCGAAAACAACCGCCGGCAGGCGTATATCCCGGCCGGCGCGACAGTCATCATCAATCCGGTGGGAACCGCGCCAGCCTTCTATACTCCGGTAGGGTCAGCAATTGTGATCTCACTGCCCGGTGTTCCACGTGAACTGGAAACCCTATTTGAAGATGCCGTTTTACCTCTAATACGTAACCGTTTTCAGTTGAAATCGGTATTCCATTCCGTAGTGCTGCATGCAGCCAGCGCGGGTGAATCACAAATTGACGAATGGGTATCCGACCTTGAGAAGGGTGAAAACCCTACCGTTGGACTGCTCGCCCATCCCGGTGTGACCGACATCCGCATTACAGCCCGCGCGGATACGGAAGAAGAAGCTGACCGTATGGTAAGCGAAGTACGTACAGAGGTCATCAACCGGCTGGGAGTTCATTACTTTGGTGATGATAATGTCACCCTGGAATCGGTCGTCAATGACAGGCTGGCAGAAATGGACTGGCGCGCGTTCCTGTTCCTCCACGGGTTTGACGAAAACCTGGAAAACCGCGTTCAGAGTTTTATACCCCGGCATATATATGCGTTCAACACGAGTGACGACAATCCGTCTTCACCTGAATTGGAAATAGCCCGCGCCTCCGGTTACCAGATCACCATTCGGGCGGATCTATTTAAAGGGCAGGATAAGACCAACCTGGCATTCACTATTACCACTCCGGATGGCGAAGAATCCGTTCTCCGGTCGCATGGCGGTCATCCCCGGTTGGCGCAACAATGGGCAGGAAACATCCTGTTGGATTTTATCCGGCGATATCTATACAATAAAAACAATCAGTAGAGAAAGGAAAAAATGAAAACTGTTGATCTGATCCTCACCAATGCGGTCATCCTGACGATGGATAAGGAATTCCACACCTATGAACCAGGTGCGGTGGCTGTCTCTGGAAATTCGATCGCGGCAGTAGGGATGGAAGCGGACATACTGAAAGATTACCCCGCCTCAAAGAAAATCGATTGCAACCGGAAGGTTCTGATCCCCGGATTGGTTAATGCCCACACGCATGTCCCCATGACACTCCTGCGTGGACTGGCAGACGATCTGCGGCTGGATGTCTGGTTGATGGGTTATATGATGCCTGTGGAACGCGAATTCGTTTCACCGGATTTTGTTGAACTGGGAACCAAACTTGCCTGCGCGGAAATGATCCGATCAGGGGTGACCAGTTTTGCTGACATGTATTACTTTGAAGAACATGTGGCCCGCGCCACCGAAGAATCCGGCGTACGCGGCGTCTGCGGCCAATCCGTTATGAAATTTTCGGCGCCCGATGCCAAATCGTATGAAGAAGGATTGGCGCTTGCCCGTGAATTTATTGTGAAGTGGAAAGACAACGACCTTATCGTTCCGGCGGTCGCCCCACACGCGCCATACACCTGCACGCCCGAAATTATGGCCGCATCTGCTGCCCTCGCTGTTGAGTTTGATGTGCCCCTGCACATGCACCTGGCCGAAACCGCCAGCGAAGTGGAAAACATCCGCAAGGAACATGGCATTCCGGTTATACCGTACGTGAAAAAAAGCAACTTGCTGGATGCCAAAGTCATCGCGGCCCATTGTGTTCACATAGATGAAGGTGAAATCCGTTCCTTATTGCATGCCAAAGCCGGCGTGGCTCACAACCCGTCTTCCAACATGAAACTGGCTTCCGGTATCGCTCCGGTCAAACGCATGCTTGAACAGGGCGTCAATGTGGGTATCGGAACTGACGGTCCCGCCTCAAACAATGACCTGGATATGTTCGAGGAAATGCGCCTGGCTTCCTTCCTCGCCAAGGTCAATTCCGGTGACCCCACTACACTTCCCGCCCGCACCACCCTGCTTATGGGTACCCGTCTTGGAGCTCAGGCGTTGCACATTGGTCACTTGACCGGCTCCATTGAAACCGGAAAACGTGCTGACTTTATTCTCGTTGACCTTTCACCGCTTCACAATTCACCCCGCTTTGAGCGCGACCCCCACAACCTGTACGCGCAAATCATTTATGCCGCCAAGTCAAACGATGTATCTGATGTGATGATCAACGGTAAATGGGTAATGCAGGACCGCAAATTGACCACGTTGAACGAAGAAGAGCTTCTCAATCAAGCCCGTGACTATGCCCGCAAGATTGACAGCTTCCTGATTAACCGCGAACAGTCCGTTCTCTCCAAACTGATCGCCATCGGGGGAGCAACGGAAGAGGAGAGCTTCGAGGTTCAGGCGAAGGTATCCATCACCACCACAGAACCAGTACTGGCGGCCATTACAACCAATCCCGAGATCAGCGTCACCCGCACCCGCCATTATCGTCAGTATGATACCTATATGAAATTTGACGATCCGGCTCAAGGCTATGTGCGCTACCGTGAAGATCATTCTGTGACAGATACCGGTGAGATCACTGGCGTCCGCAGCCGTTTGACACTCATCGGCCAGACGCGCGAACATCCCTTCAAAGAAGATGTTCTTCTTTCCCGCAGCCGCTACCTGGCGCCGGCGACCCAGAGCCTGCGTTTCTACAAAGAGTACTTTAAGCCCCAAAAGACATTTGAAATTGAAAAGAACCGAATGCGCTATCTGGTGACGTACAAAGAAACCGAATTCTTTATCAATGTTGATAACTTCACCCTGCCGGAACTGGGCTGCTTCCTTGAAGTAAAAAGCCGCACCTGGAGTCAACAGGATGCCAAGAAGAAAGCCCGGCTGGTACAGGACCTGATCAAAGCCCTCGGTGCGTCACCGAATAACATGGTGTCGCAGGATTATTTTGAAATGGTTGAAAAGAAAAAATAAAGGCGCAGAACAAGGGAACTTTAGAAATGAATAATGAACCAACTAATACATTGAAAGTTCTCTTTGCCGCCTCCGAAGCTGAACCGTTTGTCAAGGTCGGCGGATTGGGTGATGTTGCCGGTACACTTCCGGGCGCGCTCGTCTCTTACTTTCAAGAGACACCCAATCTGCCGGCATTAGATTTCCGGCTTTTTATCCCGTTTCACAGCAAAATTCCTGCTTCAAAGTTCCACATCGAAAAAATCGGCACCATCGATATCCCTTCCGGAAACGATCCCATCCCGGCGCATTACTATCTGTGTACAGATTTGAAATACCCGGTGTATCTCATAGCAGGGGAACCCATGCCGGCTGACGCCCCTGTCTATGACCCTAATCCGGTAGTGGACGGCAAGAAATTCGCGTTCTTTTCACTGGCCGTGCTTGAATTTTGCCGGCAAAACTCGTGGATCCCGGATATCCTTCACGCGAATGACTGGCATACTGCTGTTCTCCCGCATCTGATCCGGGAGCGGAAAGAATATAAAGACCTCTTCAGCCATACCAAAACCATGTTGAGCGTTCACAACCTGCCCTTTATGGGTGGCGGTTCACAGGCCGGCCTGCTGGAAATGGAGATCAAACCTTCCAAAGATTTTCGCCTGCCCAAATGGTCAAGACACATGCCGCTTCCCATGGGACTGGCTGCCTCTGACCGTATTCTGGCGGTTTCGCCCGGGTACGCGCGTGAAATGTTGACTTCGGAGTACGGCTGCGGGTTGGACGGCTTCCTCTTCACCGTGACCGAAAAATTGGGCGGGATATTAAATGGACTGGACACCACACTGTGGGATCCGTCACACGATCCGCTTCTGGTTAAAAAGTATTCCTCCGTGACCATTTTAAAACGGGCAAAAAATAAGGAAGAAATCCTAACCCGTCTCGGGCTGGAATATCAGCCCCGTACGCCGTTGATCATTATGGTCACCCGCATAGACCAGCAAAAAGGCATTGATATCGCCCTGAAAGCCCTTGAGAGCATCATGGAGCGCAAATTCCAGTTGATCATCCTGGGTGTGGGTGATCCAACGCTGGAAGACGCTTGTAAAGCGCTGGAAGAGCAATACCCTGATCGTGTCCGTCTCCTGCAGCGGTTTGACCAGACACTCTCGCATCAGCTGTATGGTTCCGGTGACATCATTTTGATTCCCTCACGCTATGAACCCTGCGGGCTTACTCAGATGATCTCCATGCGGTACGGGTGCGTTCCAGTAGCGCGTGATACCGGCGGCCTGAGCGACACGATCATTGATACGTCACCGGAAAGCGGGCAGACTGGCTTCTTGTTCAAGGAGACAACGCCCGAATCATGCGCCGGGGCGATTGAGCGCGCGCTGAATACATACATCAATCAGGATTTCTGGCTGCGTATCCAGAAAAATGGGATGAAAACTGATTTTTCCTGGAAGAAATCTGCTGAAAAGTACGCCAACGAATATCTCACACTTCGGAATACAAAATGAAAACTCGCGCCATCATACTGGCCGGCGGCGAAGGTACCCGCCTCGGTGTCCTCACAGCCAAACGCACCAAACCGGCAGTACCATACGCCGGCAAGTACCGCATCATTGACTTCGCATTGTCAAACTGTGTGAACTCCCGCATCTTTGACGTTCTGATCATCGCCCAGTACCGCCCCCACTCACTCATCGAACACATCGGTTCAGGCGGCCCCTGGGATCTAAACCGTGACTTTACCGGCGGCGTCAGAATTTTTACGCCGTATAAAGCCAGTCAATCTGGCTGGTTTACCGGTACGGCGGATGCCGTCCAGCAGAATTTCAACTTTATCCGCCGGGGTGACCCCGACCTGCTGCTGATCCTTTCCGGCGATCATGTATACAACATGAACTTTGAGCCGATGATCGAATATCATCTCTCGCACAATGCGGATATGACCATGGCAACCATCCGGGTTCCGTTGGAAGAAGCGCACCGCTTTGGCATCGTATCGGCTGACGGGAACAACCGTGTTACCTCTTTCGAGGAAAAACCGGCCAATCCTTCGTCAAACCTGGTCAACATGGGGATTTATTTGTTTAAAACAGAGTTCCTGGATGACACCCTTTGGGCAGATCATCAGAATGAACAATCCTCGCATGATTTCGGTAAAGATATTATTCCCAAATTGATCGCGAAAGGGAAAAGCGTTTACGCCTTTCCATACGAAGGTTATTGGGTTGACGTTGGAACCGTAAAATCCTACTGGCAGGCGCAGATGGATCTTTTGGACGAACCACCCTCGCTGGATCTGAATAACCGCGACTGGGTTATCCACACCCGAACAGAGGAACGTCCACCTGTACGCGTCAATCACGGGGCAGTCATTGAAAACAGCATGATTGCGGATGGCTGTACGATCAGTTCAGGAGCGCGGATCATCCATAGCATTCTCGGGCCGGGTGTCTTTGTGGGAGAAAATGTCTCAATAAATGACTCCATCATTCTTACCGATTCTGTGATCGGCAAGAATTCAACGCTGCATCGAGCCATCCTGGATAAGAGAATAACCCTGGGCGCCAATTGCGTGATTGGTGAACCGGATCATGAAAATATTTCCATGGTCGGGAAAAACAGTTATATACCATCCGGAACAGTCATCCAACCCGGTGGTATGATCGGCACGGATGTGATTGAATCAGACTATACTGAAAATGTTATTAGATCAAATCAAACTCTTTTAACCCGGAGATCATCACATGACTTATGAACGTCAGGCAGGTATTCTGCTCCACCCGACCAGTCTCCCTGGTCCTGATGGTATCGGAGACCTGGGACCGGCCGCGTATCAGTGGGTAGACAGCCTTAAGAAGGCCGGATTCTCATTGTGGCAGGTACTTCCGCTCGGGCATACAGGTTATGGCGATTCACCCTATCAATGTTTCTCCGCGTTCGCCGGAAATCCTTATATGGTCAGCCCTTCTCTGTTACTGGAAGAAGGATTGTTGCACCGAAGCGACCTAAATGAACGGCCATTACTCCCCGCCGATCATGTTGACTTTAACGCGGCAGTCAAGTGGAAAAACAGCCTTCTGCAAATTGCTTATGTCCGGTTCACGAAAATTCACCCGCCTCTGATGGTGGATGAATTTGAAGAATTCCAGCAGGAAGAAGAACGTTGGCTGAACAATTTCAGCCTGTTCATGGCCATCAAGGATTCTATGGGTGGCATCGCCTGGATCGATTGGCCGGCGGAATTTCGTAAACGCGAGCCCGTAGCCATTGAAGAATACATCCGCAACCACACGGAAGAAATTGACTATCACAAATTCCGTCAGTTCCTGTTCTTCCGGCAGTGGAAAAAATTGCGTTCCTATGTCAATGAATCCGGGATAAGAATCATCGGAGACATCCCCCTGTTCGTATCATATGATTCGGCGGATGTTTGGGCCAATCCGGAACTCTTCTCCCTGAATACAAATGGCAAACCCACTGTGGTGGCAGGCGTTCCCCCGGATTATTTCTCGGAAACCGGGCAATTATGGGGCAACCCGCATTATCGATGGGACTACCACAAACAGACCGGATATGCCTGGTGGATCGACCGCCTCAAGGCAAATCTGTCATTGTATGACTTCATCCGCCTGGACCATTTCCGTGGTTTTTATGATTACTGGGAAGTGCCGGCCGGAGAGAAAACCGCGGTCAAAGGCCGCTGGGTTCTGGGACCGGGCGCGGACTTCTTCAACAAGGTGCTCAATACTCTGGGTAGTTTACCGATCATCGCCGAAGATCTGGGCGACATCCGGCAGGAAGTCTTCGATTTGCGCGACAAGTTCAACCTGCCCGGTATGAAGATTTTCCAATTCGCCTTTGCCGATGACCCTACGGATCCATTCCTCCCGCATAATTATCCGGTCAATTGCGTTGCCTACACAGGGACGCATGATAACGACACCTCGATTGGCTGGTATAACTCCGCGCCTGAGGTAGAGAAGGATTTTTGCCGCCGGTATCTTGCCTGTGATTGGATGGGAATTCCCTGGGAGATGATCCGTGCCGTGTGGCAGTCATCAGCCCGGATTGCCATCGCACCCCTTCAGGACTTCATGAGCCTCGACACATCTGCCCGAATGAACTACCCCGGACGGTTGGGCGGAAACTGGAGATGGCGCATGGTATCCAACGAGTTATCCGATGAATTGATTCGCCGCACTCGTGAAATAAACTGGTTATATAACCGTCTGCCTGAACTTCAAAAGAAAAAGAGAAAAGGGTATTGATCAGCGCCGCGAGGCAATATAAATTCCTGAAAGAATAATGATCCCACCGGTTAATTCCCATACGGTGGGAATTTCTTTAAGGAAAATGGCCGCCAGAATGGTCGACCCCACCGGTTCGCCCAGAAGAACAATAGCCACCAACCCTACCGGCAAATACGCCAGAGCCCAGTTTAAACTCGTATGCCCGACAATTTGCGGGAAGACCGCCAGAGCCAGGCAAAAAGCATAAGCCGCCGGGGAGTATGGATAAAAGTTTTTCCCCGCCAGCAAAGCAAACAGGACCAGGAACAAGCCGGCGCAGGCGAAAATACAATAGACATACACGGAAAGGTCCACCGTTTTCCGCAAAATACGCCCGATGATCAGGTAACACCCGGCGCAGATCGCCCCTAACAACGCAAGCGCGTTCCCAAATAACGCGTTTGTTGAAGCCTGTCCGCTGCCGGGGTGGCAGGAGAATCCTGAAGAAGAGATAACACAATCCCCCGCAAGGCTGACGATCATCCCACCGGCGATGGCCACAGCCAATCCGATCACCGTCATCCGGCTGGAACGTTCTTTCAAAATGAAAGGCGAGAACAACGCCACCCAAATCGGCGTTGTAGTGACCAACACAACAGAGCTGGAAACACTGGTGTATTCCAGAGAAGTGATCCATGACGCGAAGTGAATAGCCAGCAACAACCCCGCGGCGGTTATCCGCAGCCAATCTGCCCGGTTTATGGCGCGAATCTCGTTACCGTGTTTGCGCAGCACGAAGGGCGTCATCAACAGTGATGCCAGTCCCAGCCGGAAAGCCGCGATCACCAGCGA
>CAYQTY010000143.1:0-5707 GCA_964420535.1 uncultured Leptolinea sp.
TTAAAATAACAGCTAATAAGATGATAGCGGGAAGACGCCACCGGGAAAGCGGAGGTTCATTTGGAGTACTTTCAGGTGCATCATCAGGCTTTGGTTTACCGGCTGTTGGCGGCTGCGCGTTGGATTGTATTGACTGGATATCCGGTTGATTGCCTTCAGTCCCGGTTCCGTCACCGGATGAGTAAGGAGTGTTTGGTTCGGAGGCTGTTGGTTCAAAAGGCACCCATCCGATCCCGGAAAAATATACTTCAGGCCATGCGTGACCGTTGTTCAACCGGATTTGATACCCGTCCGCCGTGCGTTCGCCCTGGCTGTAACCTACCGCGAGTCTGGCCGGTATGCCGGCTGCCCGCAATAGAATGACTTCAGAGCTGGCGAAATAATTACAAAAACCTTGTTTTGATTCAAACAGAAACCAGTCCACAGGATCCTTCCCGAACGGAACTGGTGTGATTTGACTCTTGTATTCGTACTCTTTTCGCAGGTATTCTGTGACAGCCTCCACGCGGTCATACTGCGTCTGACCGACTGCCAACTTCCGCCCAAGGTCGGTCACCCGTTGTGATGTTGTGGAAGGTATTTCGAGGTTCTCCGCCAGGATTTCTGCCGGGATGATCGGGCTTGCGGCACGCAAATCAACATCTTTTCCTGTGAAAATGGCGTTGTCCAACATTAACAAACTGTTCCTGGTCAATGATTTTTGAGGGAATAAGATACCGTCTCCTGGTACAGCCCCATTGACTGAGAAAGGTTCAAACCTGGTTGGAATATCCGCGCCGCTAACCCGCCCGGCGTATGGGATGATACTGCCGTCACCACCCTGCCAGATATATTGAATTTTTGTCTGGGAATACAGCGTAAGGCCGTAAAGATCACCTGGTTGAAGGAATAAGCCATTTAAGTTTGTGGTGTCCGGAGCGCGCCACTGGCCATTTATATACTGGTCATACACTCTTACGCGCCAGTAGAAGCGCGTTATCGGTTTGGATACCCCGATGACTTTTACCTGAAAAGCCTCAGTTTGCTGTAAGGGTGCCTGCGACCCGAGTTTCAAACCTCCCGGATACGAACCGGTAAGGCTTGTCGCGGATTGCAGCGCAGGAATATTGGTTTGCAATCCGGATTGAATATCTTTCATGAATTGAGAGAACTGTTCCTGTTCCGGTGTGCCGGGTGTGAATGACAGGATGATCGTTTGAAGGTTCCATGAAGTAAAAACGAGAAAAAGGCTGAGTAATCCAGCGGCAAAAAAAACTGAACGGCCCGCACCCGGTTCTATCGAAAACCGGTTGTTCTTCCACTCAAATAGTTGTTCTTTCCAGTACAGCCGGGCAGCCAGTGTGAGAAGACTGAATACCAGGATCGCCCCTATCCATTCCGCAGACCGGGTGGACCCATGATAAAAAATGATCACTCCAAAGATCACGGCCGATGCGAGCAAACCCTGCCATGGATTATCGCGCCGCGAATAACCATAACCGGTGAAATATCCGATCATCCAGAAAAAATATCCGCAGAAGAAGGTGAACAGGATTGAATCCTGGATTACGCGACCGACAATGACCTGAGTCACAGCCTGGTTCATGCGGAGTAGAAATTCAGCCACGCGGTCAACCGGGCCGCCGGTTGAGGTCATCGCGATGGTAAATATTCCAGGAGGGACAATAACCGTCAGGAAGAAAAATAAGGCGCCCACCTGCGCGCCGGAAAGCCGAGTTCTACCAAGCCCCAATCCGGTCAACATGGATGTGATGGCCAGTATTTCAACAAGAAATAGCCCCTTTGACCATCCCGTGCTTCGCAGCACCGCGGCCGGGAGCCAGATGCAGATCAACATCAACAGTATGGCCAGGTGATCCCAGGGTTTCGGTTTTATCTGCATGGATTGAGTGTACAATTGAAAAAATCTATCGTGATTATGGCGGACATACAATCCAATGATACCCTTAGATTCACAAATCAACATCGCTCTTCAATCATTTCTTGGAGATAACATCTTCGCAAGGACGACTATGGACCTGGTAAGTCTTATAGGATCTGTAGCCATACTCACTTTGTTGGTGGCGGTAGTGTACTGGTGTGTTGATACCCGGCTAGGCATACGCATGGGAATCGCACTTCTGGTAGCCAATAACATTTACAGTATTTTGAAGCTGGCGTTTCATTCTCCCCGGCCATATTGGATTGATCCCAATGTGAAAGCCTGGGGATCTGAGGCTTCTTTCGGGTTTCCTTCAGGTCATTCTCTGATGGCTGTATCAATCTGGGGCATTCTTGGATTAAATTCCAAACAATCTCGTTGGATTGTCGCCTCCATTCTGATGATTTTTATCACAGGAATATCGCGCATTTATCTGGGGGTTCACTTTCTTTCCGATGTACTTGCCGGATGGTTCCTGGGGTTTGTGTTACTCGGTTTGATATATGCTGTAGAAAAACCGGTATCCGAATGGATAACCAGAGAAAAGCCTTCGCGCGTATTTTTTATATCCGCCCTTTTCGGTTTCGCGTTTATTGCTATGGGTTACATCTTTTACGCGAGATTGAATCCCTGGCAATACCTGGCTGATTGGCTTCCGGAATACAAATCCATTATTAACCCTGTGATGTTGCGTGATGTTATTGACAGCGCAGGAATTTTTGTAGGTTTCACTGCCGGCGCATGCTGGTTGACTTCAATAAAATCCCAAATAGGAACATTCACAGCAAACGGAAATTGGAAGCAGCTAATCTGGCGGTGCGTGGTCGGAATTGCCGGTATACTATTTCTATATGGCAGTTTGGGGATGATCATTCCCCACGGTGAGACAATTTCCGTGTGGGTTTTACGTTTCCTCCGTTTCAGTCTCACCGGGTTTTGGATCAGCGGACTCGCGCCATTCATCTTCATCAAAACCAGGCTGACTTAAAGCAAGTAACCTGTACCCCTTTACAATTGAAACAATTTCATAGATCAGGAGAAATAAAAATGCGAAAAATCTTTAGCTTCATGCTAGGCGCTTTCACCGGTGGATTGCTCGGAGCGGCCGCTGCCCTTCTATTGACCCCGGTTACGGGTGACCAGCTTCGTATCGAAGCTTCCAGCCGAATTCAGCGCCTTCAAAAAGAACTGACCGACGCGAGAGATCAAAAGCGCGCCGAGCTGGAAAGTCAACTCCAGGCCCTGCGCGCTCCGAAAGCGTAAACTACTAAATTACTATTTCGTTAAGCTGAACTGATAGACTGCTTTCTGCCGCGAATTGCGCGTGGTTCCGCTAACAACCAACACCGCGCCTTTAGAATCTTTGATTGAAACCGGCAAACTGGCTTTGTTGCTTTCATCGAATGTTAGATAGGTTACCGTTGACGGTGATCTGTGGAAGCATATTCTGGATACGCACAAAGCCAGCCGGTTCCCATCCGCCGTTATCAGTCTCAAAATCGGTCTGATAATCTATCGCTGAAATCGCGAGGTCGTCAAGCATCAGTCCTTCGCCATTTACTGCGGCGTCTGTAATGTATTCAAACCGGAGTGTGACCTTCTTTCCAGACAGGAAAGACAGGTCAACCGATTCTTTAACCCAACCACCACTCACATCATTCCAACCGCAACCATAACTGTTGCCGGATTTATTTTCTGATGTGCAGGACGCGGTAGGGATTATCGTCCAGGATTCGCCATTATCTTCACTATATTGAAGATAAGCGAAATCGTAATCTGTTTCCAGATCGTACCAGATCCAGTAATCCATTTTTATAGGTGATTTGACCGATGAGAAATCAAATTCCCGGGTGAGGGTCATATCAGACTCGTCACCTTTATTTGACCAGAAGGCGTATTTTCCGGAATGCGGATTCTCAGCAAGAACACCGGTCTCAAGTACACCCTGAAAATTTACCGTGTAATCGCCTTTGCATTTTAGAGCAATATAATCGATTCCATATTGCGAAACATCACGCTTTATGTCAGCCGTTGAACATTCAGAGATGGTTTCCGTGACCTCAGGTTTGGGGGAGTCTCCATAGTTATGGAATGTGAAACGTCCATCACCGGCTTTTCCGTCTTTCAGGAACATACCCGCAGCCCAGTCGGCAAAAACGTCATCCGCGGTTATTAAATTTCCGTTTTGTTTATCCACTGAATTGGTATCAGCCAGAACTTTATCGATAGCCGCCATGCCGTTTTCAGGCTCAGCGACAAGCGCTTTGGTCGCGTCTTCACCAAACCTATCCAGGAAATACGTCACAAACAGGAAAGATTCACCATAATGGGGTGTTGTCTGGTCAGGATCATTCGGCCAATCGGTTAATTGCCGGTCAGTGTTCATGACAAACAATTCATCAAAACCGCCAACACTGAATTCATTCAGGAACTCAGCCAGAACAGAGAAGCCCTCATTCATCCAGGTATCCTCATTACGGTCGCGGTACCAGTGGATCATGTGCTGGAATTCGTGTGCCAGTGTGCCGTAATCCTCTTCACCGAAGTTCAGGTTGTCGGCGCTCATAAAGAATGATTCGTGCGCGTTTGAATCCGGCCGCGCAAGAGGATGGATGGAATCTATGGAAGAGAACAAGCCGGCAATATTGTCTCCCAGCCCGCGGCAGTAGATGATATAGAGATGGTCGTCACCATCCACGCCCGGTTTCCATTCTGATCCAAAGAATTCACGGTCTGTGGGATAAATCTGGTTTTCGAACAGGTCACCCAGTTTCTTTACCCTGTCTTCATCATACTTAACGCCGTCCTCGATCCAGAAATACGCATGTTCTGTTTCATAGGCCAATTTGGTCATTACCTTGAAGTTTTCGTTGGTATCTGTATCGAGGGCATTAAATTCTTTCATATCCCCAACATTTAAATCCGCGGGTTTGGTATTCAGGGTTTCAGGGATGTCCTTAATACCTTTTAGACGCATCGCCAGTTCACGAAGGTCATTAATGGGAACCAGCGAATTATTCAATGTATTTTGAGTTTCTAAAGCTCCCGGATCAACTTTAGCGCCAGTGGGAGGAACATCCATAGCCAGCGATTCTGATTGTGATGATTCTTCCACCGGGGAACTTTCTGAGAAAAATTCTTCCCAGTTTATGTTCTCGGATTCCATAACTTTATAAACTGCATATCCGCCAGCCAGACAACAGCAAATAATCAACGCCAGTACAATACCAATAATGGTCCAGATTTTATAGTTATCCATTTATCCTCCAGTTGGGCACATCAAGCATCAGCGGGACTGGCATAAGAACCGGAAGCCAGAACCAAACCGGCCGAGATCCAGAAATACGGCATGGCGAAAGAATCAATGCTAAATCCTTCAAAAATTATACCGGTGATGATGAAGATACCCCAGTATCCGGTCATTTTCAATAGATTTGAATTATTCTTGTTCAAGGTTACAGCCCGTTTTAAAACCGAGATCAACCAGGCGGAATAGAAAGCAAATCCGGCAATACCGGTTTCGGCCAGCAGGCGCACCCACAGATTTTTACTGTTCGGCAAATCCAGCGCGCGATATAACAACTGACGAACTTCGATCAGGTTCATGCCATAAGGGGGAATAGTCTCAGCGAACCAGCGGCCTGAATTGCCCAATCCAACCCCCCAAAACGGGAATTTATTGAAAACTTCCCATCCGGCTTGCCAGTAGACTACCCGCTCTCCGAATTGAAGCGCGTTGGCGTACCTATTCAGGTTGTTCAACTGCCAGAATTGCGGTGTAAACAG
>CAYQTY010000143.1:5717-8402 GCA_964420535.1 uncultured Leptolinea sp.
ATCAACCCGGCTCATTCCATACGCAGCCACGACGGCAATCGTGAGATAAATCAGCACCAAAATCAAAGAGATGCCTGCTGTTGAAATAGCCGTCAGATGTGTGGGGATATTGAAGCGCATCCGGATCCAGCGGATCAACCGAACATTCCACTCAATAACCAGCAACGCTGCCATGCAAAAGAAGGTGATCCAGCCCACCCGTGATAATGTGAAGATCAATGTCAGCACACCCAGAACCAGCAGGACCATTTCTACGGTAATTTTTTTAAATAACCGGAACTGAAATACAGAGTAACCGGTGACAGCCGCCGAAAGCCACATCGGCAGGTAAAGCATATTCAGCATATGCGCCAGCCATGAAGGCTCCAACGCGAAACCGGCCGTCCGCTGACGGTAAAGCGGCCCCAGTGATAGAAGATCCTGAAAATCACGCATCCAGTCAGGATAACGTTTGAAAATGAACCAGGCTCCGGATTGCATCATAGACCATACGATCATGATCAATCCGCCAATATAGATCCAGATCATTGTTCTGCGGAATTCAACGGTAGAAGTAACCCGTGAGTACGTCAGGAATAAATACCCTATACCCACCAGCAATGTGACAAACGCGGATAATGAAGGCCGGATGATCCCTGCATCTTTCAATGTAGGAATAAAAATAAAACCGGATAGCGACAATGACAGCAGACAGACGATAACAAAACCCAAAAGCGGTACCGCTTCATAAGGTATCGGGCCCTTTCGGATCAGGTAAGGGAGCAGCCATACAATCGCCAAAATACCCAGGAAAAGGACTGACGGGCTGGCAATGGTATTGATGTGCAGCAAGTCCCTGACAGCCGGCATACTGGTGACGGGTAAGACGAGCAATAATAGAGCCCAAACGACGTCAACGGATGTGTTATATAACCGGAGAAGGCCGCGCATTGTATTTTTCAAATCTTATAGGTGAAAAGAAGGTACAGACTGACAGCCAGCATACCTGTCAAAGCTCCAGCCAACACCAGCGCCCCCCGGGAATGTTGTGAAGGGCTTTCAGGACTGGCGGCTTCCTGCACGAGTGAAAAATTTAAACCGGCAAAAATCCCCCGGGATTCCTGCAACCAATATTGAAGGTCAGTGCCGGTTTTTTCGATCTCTGCCTGCAGCTGATTCCGGTCAGATGCCCGGCATAATGGCTGCCCCGCCAGCCCTGATGTGCTCTGTTGATAGCAGGTTTCCAGTGACAGAATGTACCGGTTTAGTCCGTCAGCTTTTATGGCCGCCATCGAAGCTTTCTGGAATTCCGCCAGAGATACCTGGCTCCACAAATTGGCTAATTCAGTAGCTTTATGAGGATCATCCGAATGGACTTTCAACAACCACTGATTGAAACGGCGTTCAGCCGTGAAATTTTCCTGAACATATACATCGTCAATATCAATACCATGGGCAGAAGCCTGTTTTTGAATTAACCTGGAAACCTGCGTCGATTTGATCAAGTCGCCGGCAATTTCCAGAGCCTGATCTTCCTCGATATCCGTCAACAATCCGGTTCGCGCGAAATCAATGACAAACGAGAAGATAGCCGTTGACTCATATACCGGTTTGATAAAAGAGGTCGCGAACCAGCCAAGTAATCCGCCAACAATAATGCCTGTAACGAGAAGTTTCCAACCCCGCGTCAGATGTATCAGCAGATCCGGAAGGGTAAACGTGCTTCGATTAGTTTTCGGGTTTTCCATTCAACGGGTCATTTCGCGAGGACAAAGTTGTAGATCACGAGCGCTTTCTTGCAATCAATATAGGTATCAAATACGTACCGCATCGAAAGTTCATTCCCCTGCAAGTCAAAAAGCTGGATCATCATGGAATCCGTGGTGTTCACAGGCCCGGTGGGGAATTCTATTTCGTATCCATTTTCACCATATTCTTGAGCCGCGCCTGTGTACCCTACTTCCTCAACCGGTTTATCTTTGGCAATTCCTGAAACTACCACCACCACATCCGGTTGCGGCGCTCCTCCCGGTCCAAAGACCTGCCCTGCCACACCACTCCAACTGCATAATAAATTAGGATGCGTGAAATTCTTGATGTATTTCGGGGATCCAGCCTGCGCTTTATACACCCACTCACCGGTCTGAGTTAGATATACCGTTGGTGTGGGAAGCTCGGGAATCGGCGTGAGTGAAGCCAGTTCACTTTCTTCAGGATTTTCGGCTTGCGGTACAGGGGTATCTTCAACCGGGGTTAGAGTTCTGGTTGGAACAGGGGTTTCTGTCTGCTCCACTTCCATGGTTGGAGTATATGTCTCTGTCCGGGTTGGCTCATCACCCTCGGTAGTTGGAGTAAAAGGTTCCGTAATTGTAGGAGGGATTGTCGCGCTTGGCGTCAAATCCCATGGAGCGATAGTCTCATCCACCGGGCAGGCGTCATCCGTTTGATTCTCGGCGCAAATCGTCGCCTGAACGCATTCCACACAGATAGTGGGAGTGGTCTGGAACAATTCTGACGGAGATGTGATCACACACGCCGGAATGAGAATAAGAAGACCTGCGAGCAGGAGAATTTTCTTAACCATGAATGACCTCGGAATATTAAGGTGGATTATTTGATTTTACCCTTAAATGAAATCCGTATTTTGATATACCGTAAACAGCAAGAAGAACTTCAGAACCGAACCTGTATTACTTTGTCAATTGG
>CAYQTY010000144.1:0-5100 GCA_964420535.1 uncultured Leptolinea sp.
CGCGGGAGAGGCGCTGCCACACAGCCGACACGCAGGGCATGGTTTCATCGGTGTAACAGGAAACGATGTAATTATCTCCAAGGAAAATATCGAGTTCGCCCGTTTCAAGGGTATCCATGGAGGCAGTTGGTTTAACCGCGTTGGCGATGATGAAGATGTATTTGTCAAAATCATCCACTTTGGGCGTCTGGTAACCCACACTCAGGCAGTCTTCAATTGCCAACGGATGAAATTGGAATATACCGGCTAGAACCGATTCGATTTCTTCGGCTGAAGCGTTCTCAAGGCTAACCCAGATGGCGCCGGAGCGTTTTTTTAGCCCGGCCGGTAAATCGGGCAAGGAGATGGATTCGGGTGGCTTTCCTGCTTCAAGGAGAACAGCTTTGATCATACACGCTAGTATAGCAAATTTGAGATGGATTTCAGAATATTCGGGAGAATAGAACCGGATTATTTCATGTGTTTGTTGATGATCACATGTAAACCATAATACTTATCCACGGCGTCATCCAGCCAGTAGGTTGTCCCTTCGCCGTAATCGCTAAGCCCGAAGTGATTGTGCACCTCCGGAACAGTGACGGTGGATTCGCCGGCTGATTTTGCCTCTCGGATCATCTTATCGGCGCGGTCAAACCGGGTGGCAAAGAAACGGTAGTCAGGTACCACCTTAAGAATATGGGTGGTCACCTGCAAGGAAAACACCGCCACAAATCCAGCCGCCAGAAGGGCTAGACCGCTGTTCGGGATAACCGGAACCCACCTACGGGGGGAAAAACGATGGGAAGAGTTGAGACCCGCCGCGAAACCGAGCGTGATCAGAGCAATGCTAAAAATAAGTGAAGGCAAAACCAGAGTGCGGGGCGGAGGCGTGGTGGACATGGCGTAAGCCGATGGCAGGAAACTGACAAAAATCAGCAGAATAAATGAAAAGGCAGAAATAATAAAAAAGGATACACCGGGAACGCGGAAGATTGCAGGAGATTCAACCCGGGAGGAATCTCGGGATTTTTGTTCAATTGCGTATAGGCACCCAATAGTAAATGACGCCATAGTAATAAAAACTAGAAGGATCAAATTTTCCGGTGAACGCATAAGTGCATCGAAGAATTTCCCCATGGATTCCATCGCGATGGTGAAAACGCCAAAGAGTGAAGGCGGCTCGGGGAAATATGTCTGGCGAACCTGGTTCCCGGGGGCAAGTACTGTCACCGCCATGGCGGCGATGGAAAAGATCAGAGCAATCAAGGGGGTCAGAATGCTTCGTTTGAGAAACCCGAAGGGTTTTCGAATGGCCTGCCGCAGAATGACCAGGCCGAAAATGGTTGTCTGGATCACCAAATATGTTTCACCAAAACCGCCGGCAACGAACGATAAAAACGCAACGGACAAAAAAGCGGCCATTCTTGTATTTCTGGATTTTTCCGTGTCAAAATCCGTCAAAATCGCCAGAACAAAAAAGAGGGGGATAAGGGGAATGATCAAAGAACGCATCCCCTGTCCCCAGTAGAGTGATTGGGGAAGATCCGGCGCGATGAAAAAGGCGGAAGTCAATGCCAAAGATGAAAGAAACAGTCCGGTGTATATTCTCTGGCGCAATGAACCAGAAATCACTTTTGACGCAAATAAAACCATACCAGCGACCAGTAATACCAGAGAAAAAGCGACAGCATATTTCATGCTGGAAGGTCCCAGGTAGCCGGCCAGACTGTCAAAGAAGCTGGCAGAGAACCGGCCTGTCCAGTTAACATACCAGTCCCATGTGGCTCCAAGAACGCCCTTATTTACAGTAAGCGCAGCCGAGCTGAAGTCATCCGCCACAAAGCGGCTGAACGAGCCGACATACGCGTGGGCAGCCAGCGGCGCGAGCATTAACAGGCAATAGAGTGGATACGGATGTACCAGAAGCCGGGTGACATGTTTGTGAAATATCAACAGGGAGAGTATTAATAGAATGCTGAAATAAATAAAAGCAAAAAGAAATTGTATAGCCAGATTTCTACCATCGAGTGACTTCCCGCCTGTGACGAATGAAAATACCTGGTTATCTGTCTGTTGTGCCAGAAGCAGGCAGACAACGGCCAAAAACCCAATGGTAGTCAGTGGTGGAAATTTGGATAATCCAATTTTGTCCTGCATAGTGAAAAATTGTAACCTATCCGCTGGTGGAATTTAAAATAGAACAGGTTTCGAGTTACCGAAACCTGTTTGGATCAAATACCAGAAAGTTTTAGAATATTCCCCACTCACCGCCAAGACCTTCTTCCATCATAGAGAAGTCCCACATTTCCATACCCAGGCTGATCTCAACCGGCATATTCAAACCTTCTTCCGCTTTGTGGCGGGTGGCATCAAGCATGGCCGGTCCGTAGGGGCAGAACGGGGTAGTGAGGATCATATTTAATACCGCATTATTCTCATTAATTTGCACGTCACGAACAAGACCCAACTGCAGAATGGTGTAGCCGATCTCAGGATCTACTACCTGTGATAACGCATCTTTCAACGGTTGCATCAAGTCCGGATGGGTGGATTCAGCTGTCCAAACCGGTCGATTGGTACCCGCCGTGGCATTCATTTGGATTCCTCCAGGGTTTCTTTGGAAATGCTGTAAATACAATGAGAGTCCCCGCTCAACACACAACTAATCTTTTCGACCGGAATATTCATGATCTTTGAGATTAGAGTATGGTCAACCGAGCAAACTTCAGGGTGAGACTGCCCGATGTGGAAATACGGACAGCCATTCTCATATATGTAATAATTCTCGTCTTTCTTTTCCCAACCAACAGAAAAGCCCTGTTTTTGGAGTATGGTCTTAATGAAATCGAGCTTTTGTTCAACTGAGAATCCCTCAGTCTGTTTCCCGTAATCCTTTACCAGATTTTCAGCAATATCTGTGAAGAAGCGGTTTACCACCGAAGAGGGTAGAGTTTCCTTCATTTGATCAAGAAGCAGAGAAGTCAATTCAAAATACCGGCTTGGAAAGCGTTCGATACCTTTCTGGCTGAGTGAATAGACCAGGCGCGGTCGTCCAACACCGTGCCGCTCTTCATCGCTTTCCACCAGTCCGTCAACCATCAAATTTGTCAGATGATGGCGTACAGATATGGCATTAATCGAGACAGAATTCGCCAATTCATTGATCGTTGAATGAGGTTTATCAAGCAACGCTTTTAGAATTTTATCGCGGGTACTTTGCATTTTTCCTCAAAGGTCAAATTATGAAAACAGTATAGCATGATAAAAATAATTTAGTCAATATACATGATATTTATACAAAATAATATGACGGACTTATCACTTCTGTAGTTGCGGATGATTATCATCATAGTTACAATAAATCAGATTTCAGTATTTCCTTTTTTAGGGGTTTTGACAATGAAAAAAGTTCCATCGCCGAGAAGTTTACTGGTATACCCTGCATTATTATGCATATGGTTATCCATATCGTGTGCGGCGCTATTTTATACCGATATTAAAACGTCCATGGCGGGGGTAATGATCCTGGCAGCCGTCGCGGCGGCCACACTGGGTGTCTTTTCACTCGCGCTGGTGTATGGGATAAATATTATTACGATCATTGTTTATACCGCTATGATCTATGTTATTTATGGATTGAATCCATCCAGCATGCTGGTGATCATTACGTTTGTTACGGCAGAAATTGGAACTGCCATATTGGCATGGAATACGAACAGGCAATTCCTGTCAGTCACCCGCCAGGTGGAGCGTGATAAATTATTGATTGACGAAATGCGCATCAATGATGAAAAAACAGGTTTGATGCGTTATCACTATGCCCGGCGGGTACTGTCAAACGAAATTGCGCGAGGCTTGCGTTACGGAACACCGTTCGCGATCCTGCTAATGAAAATGGACGAATGGGACCATTTGGCAGAAACGATAGGGTTGGAAGCCCGTGAAGAGTTGTTAAAAGATATATCGGAAGCATTGATATCCGGATGCCGAAATGCAGACACGTTGTTTGTCAACATGGACAAAATTGGCATCATACTTCCTGAGACCAACCGGGATGGGGCAGTAGTCATCGCTCAAAGGCTGGAGGACCAGGTCAACCGAAAGACGAGACGCATTCCAAGAACAGGTATAGTTTGTTTCCCGTCCGATTCGATCGGGGAAGATGATCTTGTTCGCAAAAGTGAAATCGCTCTTAAGTACGCCGAAGATATGAGAATTTCCCGGGTGGTCTATCAGGATATTCTTGAAAATGCGGAAGAGGGGGATGGCAGCACCGCCTCTTTGGATAGCGCTAAGGTAGGCACTATTCAGGAATCTGAGACAGAAGTAACAACCATAATTCCCGGAGATGAGGAAACGGCAGTACATTTTTGCGGAATTCACAACTTGAAAGATATTGAGAATTTGCAGAATATACTGGCAAAGGTTCCCGAAATCGGAACAATTCGGCTGGTTAATTTTTCTGAATCAGAGATCATTTTCGGTATTCGAACGGAGCATTCAGAATTATCAGAGAAACTGATCCACTATCTGGATATTCCGAATATCACAATGGAAGAACGAAAGGATGTCATCGTAATCCGGTTGGATCCTTCCACTGAAATCAAGTCATAATTTATACATGTAAATGATTGGATTTATAGCCTGATTATTTCAGGCTATAATTGAATTAAATATTATGAATAATATTATAAATATTGACATAATCCCACCAAAATGGTAGACTTTAGGCATCAAACTTCGATATCAGGAGTGATTACTCATGAGTGATCTGGTAATAAAAAATCTACATGTACGAATAAATGAAAAACCAATTATTAAAGGTTTGAATCTAACAATTCCGCAGGGTGAGGTTCACGCGATCATGGGACCGAATGGTACCGGAAAATCCACCCTTGCGAACACCATTATGGGTCACCCTTCATACGAAGTTACAGAGGGCGAGATCCTTTTCAAGGGACAGAATATTCTTGAATTGTCCACGGAAGAACGTTCACACAAGGGATTGTTTCTGGCTTTTCAGTATCCGGTCTCCATCCCTGGTGTGACAGTCGCGAATTTCCTTCGGACGGCAGTCAACGCGCACCGCAAAGCCGCGAATCCGGAAGATAAAGGCATTCC
>CAYQTY010000144.1:5110-8391 GCA_964420535.1 uncultured Leptolinea sp.
CCGATCCTGGAGTTCCGGAAAGTCATGAAAGAAAAGATGGAAATGCTAAAAGTTGATTCATCTTTTGCCGGCCGTTATTTGAACGAAGGTTTTTCCGGCGGCGAGAAAAAGCGCGCGGAAGTACTTCAAATGGCTATGTTGAAACCTGAGATCGCCATTTTGGATGAAACCGATTCCGGATTGGATATTGACGCTCTTCGCATAGTATCAGAAGGGGTCAATACGTTACGCAGCAAAGATCTGGGCGTTCTTGTCATTACGCACTATCAGCGCATTTTGAACTATATCCGCCCGGATGTGGTGCATGTAATGATGGACGGCCGCATCGTTGAATCCGGTGGACCAGACCTGGCTCTGGATTTGGAAGAACACGGGTACACCTGGGTACGTGAAAAAATGGAAAATGGTGAACTGGCCTGACACGCCGGTCAACATTATAAGATCGGAGATTCTTAATGAGCAACGAACCACAGGCTCAATTTTTAGATGAACTTGGGGATTACCGGTACGGTTTTAGCGACAAGGATGTTTCTGTTTTTGAAACCGGACGTGGATTGAATCGCCGTGTGGTGGAACAGATTTCATCCATGAAAGGCGAACCCCAATGGATGCTGGACTTCCGCCTCAAGGCGCTTGAACATTTTCAGCAGCGTCCCATGCCCAATTGGGGGCCTGATATCAGTGGATTGGATTTTGACAATATTTTTTATTACGTCAAACCCTCTGAAGCTGAAGGTAAATCATGGGATGATATTCCTGATACGATCAAAACTACTTTTGACAAACTGGGAATCCCCGAAGCGGAACAAAAATTTCTCGCCGGTGTTGGCGCGCAATATGAATCAGAAATGGTATACCACTCCATTCAGGCTAATCTGGAAAAACTGGGAGTGATCTTCTTAAGCATTGAAGAAGGGCTCCGCCAATACCCGGATCTTTTCAAAGAACACTTCGGGACTATCGTCCCAATTGAAGATAACAAGTTTGCCGCGCTGAACAGTGCTGTCTGGTCAGGCGGTTCATTTGTGTATGTCCCCAAAGGGGTCAGGGTTGAACTTCCCCTCCAGGCATATTTCCGGTTGAACCGCGCGAATATCGGCCAGTTTGAACGATCCATTATTATCGCGGATGAAGGCGCGCAGGTTCACTATGTTGAAGGCTGCACCGCTCCTCAATACACGACGGATTCATTACACAGCGGCGTCATTGAAATTGTTGTTAAAAAAGATGCACGGGTGCGTTACACAACCATTCAAAACTGGTCAAATAACGTATATAACCTGGTCACACAGCGCTCAGTGGTCCACGAGGGCGGTACCATGGAATGGGTTGATGCCAACCTTGGTTCGAAATTGACCATGAAATACCCATCCTGCTATCTGGTGGGACCTGGAGCTAGAGGTGAAATCCTTTCAATGGCTTTTGCCGGAAAAGGACAGACCCAGGATACTGGAGGAAAAGTAATACACTTCGCTCCTCATACCAGCAGCAAGATTACATCAAAATCTATCAGCAAAGCCGGCGGAAGGGCTTCTTACCGCGGTATGCTCAAAGTGTACAAAGGCGCGGAAGACGTCAAATCTAATGTGGTGTGTGACGCTCTGCTTCTTGATTCAAAATCGCGTACAGATACGTACCCGTACATTGATATCGATGATGATGACGTCACCATCGGGCATGAAGCTACGGTAAGTAAAGTAGGGGAGGAGCAGCTCTTCTATCTGATGAGTCGTGGACTCACGGAAGAACAGGCTACTACCATGGTGGTTTCGGGCTTTATTGAACCCCTCGTGAAAGAACTTCCAATGGAATACGCGGTCGAAATGAACCGGCTGATCCAGTTGCAAATGGAAGGCTCCATCGGTTAATCCGGGAGAGAACTAAGAACTATGAAAGAAACTCCTGTAGTCATTCATCGCAGCCGGTCAGAGGCTGTTCAAAAGTCAACCCAGTTTCAGTTTTCAGAAAAGGATATTCCTGTGGAAGAGAACGGGGGTGAACTCAAAGCCCATCGTGAGAACTCATGGAATATTTTCAGAAGCCAGAAGCTTCCGGCAGCCAATGAAGAAGCATGGCGGCGCACAGACGTGTCAAAGTTGGATCCCGGACAGTTTTCTCTGATAAAAAACGGCTCTGAATCCAAAATATCTTCTCCTCCGGCTGAGTTACTTGAACCATTGACTGATAAAGAACAGGCAGGTCAGATCGTGCTGTATGGTTCCCATGAAACTGTTCATGTGTCGAAGGCTATCACAGATAAGGGAATTATTTTTTCTACTATCAGTCATTTAAGAAAAACTAATCCAGCCCTTCTGTCCTCTATCATTGGCAAGATTGTTAAACCGGAAGAGAATATTTTTTCTTCGATGGTTCATGCGTTTGGGCAGGACGGTGTTGTCTTATTTGTTCCCAAAAACACTAAAGTTGATTTGCCTTTGCATAGTGTGGTCTGGAATTCGCTGGAAAAAGCGGCTTATTTATCCCACATTATCGTAGTGCTCGAAGAGAATTCTGAAGTGACCTATATTCATGAATCTGCCTCTCCAGAAATCAATATGCAACCCGCGTTTCATGCCGGTGTAGTTGAAATTCATGTAGGCGATAATGCGAAACTGCAGTTTGTTGAATTGCAATCCTTTGGGAAGAATGTGTGGAACTTTACGAATGAACGCGCACGGGTAGAATCGAACGGAACCATTGAATGGACCTTCGGAGCCATTGGCAGTCACCTGACGAAAAACTTTACCGATCTAGATCTGGCGGGTGACGGTGCCGTTGGAAAAATATCAGGGTTTTATTTCACAAACGGGAAACAGCACCTTGACCATGACACCCAGCAGAATCACCTGGCCCCTAACACCACCAGCGACTTGCTCTATAAAGGCGCTTTGGTGGAAAACAGCCGGTCGGTCTGGCAGGGAATGATCTACGTGGCTCCCGGCGCTCAGAAAACTGACGGATACCAGGCTAACCGAAACCTGATATTGAACAAGAGCGCACATGCCGACTCGCTACCCGGCCTGGAAATTCTGGCGGATGACGTACGATGCACGCATGGTGCCACGGTAGGCAAGATCGATCCTGAAGAAATCTTCTACCTGTTGAGCCGCGGAATTCCGGAGAAAGAAGCAGAGCGGTTGGTGGTGGAGGGATTTTTTGATCCGATCATGCAGCGAATTCCATTTGAAGGCGTTAAATCGCGGTTCCAGGGTGCAATTATAGAAAAAATGGAGCATATCGCGTAACCAAAATCATTTACGCGGATATGATAAAATGCTATG
>CAYQTY010000145.1:0-8368 GCA_964420535.1 uncultured Leptolinea sp.
GTTCCATCATAAGGAGTAGCGCTGTGGTTATTAATAAAACAGCGATTGATTGAAACAGTATCCGATTCCAGACTTCCGAAAGGATCGAATTGTAAAG
The DNA here is from genome assembly GCA_964420535.1 of uncultured Leptolinea sp. Classification (GTDB taxonomy): domain Bacteria; phylum Chloroflexota; class Anaerolineae; order Anaerolineales; family Anaerolineaceae; genus Leptolinea. Next base: position 98 of record CAYQTY010000145.1, read on the forward strand.
CATGGATTTACTGGCCTGCAGATTTAGATCTGCCACCTTTTCGGGTTTTGAATTACCGGTATAGAACAACGGGATTGTCTTTTCAATCCCGCCGTCAGACAATCTTGTCCCTTTCGCGAGGATGATACCTCCTCCGTCCACCAGTTCGGCATAGGTTATAAAGGGATAATTCACCATGCCAGCCATGAGAGCATTCATCTCTGGACGGCTGAAATTCCACACAGCCGTTGCCAGCCCTTCAGATTGTGTCACCTTTATCTCATCAAAGGTTCTTTCAACTGAACCGGCTAATTGCCGGTAATCCAGCCAAAATTGAATACCAGCAAGCAATACCGTCACAATCAGCGCTATAAGCAAAGATTGGGAAAAAATCCGGTTTCCAATTTGGTTTCGGGATTTATTTAACATGCAATATGTTCTTCCACTGCAGGCAATTCGAAATAACAGGCGGGAAGCATTCGATTATTAAGCACACCCGCCGGAGAAATTCTTCCGTTGATGTATTAGTCCGGCAGGCAGCATAATTATTATACAAATACTGGTATCGACAGGATAGTGTGCTTTTCCGATATAAATAACATTCACGTGGAGTTGTATAATGTTTTGCGACAGGATCTATGATCCTCCGTATAGAACTATGCAGTTATCTTAAAATCAAAATATCCGAGGATATCAACCATGATGCGAAACAAAGCGGAAAAGAAGATTGCCGTTTTTCTTGGAATTACTCTGACGGTGTCTTGCCTGTTTTATTACCTGATCATCCAATCCGGAACATTAATGACCGCCGGCGGATTGTATGTGCTGTTATTAATGTGGACTCCCGGCGCGGCCGGTATCATTACCCAACTCATATTCGAACATTCCCTCAAAGGGATGGGATGGAAACCGGGTAAATTCAAATACCTTGCGCTGGCATACATCGTACCGGTGTTGTATTGCCTGGTGGTGTATGGGTTCACCTGGATCTCCGGTCTGGGAACTTTTCCCTCTGCTGAATTCTTAAAAGACCTTGCCGCGAGCTATCCCGGATTATCAGGAACGCAGGGACTGCTGATCTTCACGGCTATCATGTCCACATTGGGGGTGATCACCAGTATGCTTTCCGCGCTCGGTGAAGAGATCGGGTGGCGCGGATTGCTGGTGCCGGAGATGGCGAAGATCATGCCTTACACCCGCGTCAGTCTGATCAGCGGCTTGATCTGGGCTCTGTGGCACATGCCACTAATCTTTTTCGCGGATTACAAATTACCCGGGGTACCCGTCTGGTACGGGGCCGCCATGTTCCTGATCATGGTCATAGGCATCAGTTTTGTCTTCGCCTGGCTGCGATTGAAATCCGGCAGCCTGTGGACGGCAGCCATACTGCATGCCAGTCATAATTTGTTCGTTCAGGCAGTATTCACACCGGTGACCGGCCAAAATGCCGTAACCCCCTATATTATTGATGAATTCGGCTGCGGACTGGCGATCGCCATCTGCTTTGCTGCTTTTCTATTCTGGCGCAAACGCAATGATCTCCCTGTGGGGAATACTATAGAAGCGGGTTCCCGGTAAACTGTTGACTGACATCACCCGATAGTCAGTACATCCGTGACTGAAATTACTTCTATAATTACTCTGGTTCAAATTTCCGGAACAATGGGAGAGCAATCGAATGTCAGATCGAATTCTGGTCACCTATGCCAGCCGCACCGGGTCAACCATCGGAGTAGCCCAGGCGATAGCCGCGGTCCTTACAGAAAAAGGATTCCAGGTGGATGTAGTTCCCATGCCGGAGGTGAAGAAAATATCTCCGTATAAAGCCGTTGTCGCCGGAAGCGCCATTCAATCCGGCGCGTGGCTTCCGGAAGCCATGGCATTTTTACAGACCCACAAATCCGCCCTGAATCAACGCCCGTTTGCCGCATTTCTTGTGTGCATGACCATGGTCATGGGGAACGGGAAATACCGCGACCATGTGACCAACTTCTTGTTACCGGTCCGTTCTCTGGTTAATACGCGCAGTGAAGGACTGTTCGCCGGTGCTTTGAATATTGCCGCGATGCCTTCACTGGCAGACCGGATCAAATTCCGGTTGAGTGTTCTCTTCGGCGTCTGGAAAGAAGGCGACCATCGTGATTGGAACGCCATCCGGTCCTGGGCTGCCGCTCTACCCAACAATTTATTCTGAGGTTTCCATGCGAATTCAATCCATCCGCAACGCAACCATGCGCATCACCTATAACGGACACCTGTTTGTCTGCGATCCATATCTCGCGGATAAGTTCTCACGGCCGTCTTATACGGGCAAGTCACCCAACCCGCTGGTTGACCTGCCCATGCCGGCCGCCGAGGTGATCAAAGACGCAGAATTCTTTGTGCTTTCGCACCTGCATTCCGATCATTTTGACCCGGCAGCCGCGGAACTATTGCCCAAAGACAAACCGGTACTTTGCCAACCCGGCGACCAGTGCAAATTGAAGGACACCGGTTTTACCAGCATCATCCCGGTGGACGATGAAGCCGATTGGAACGGCATCCATTTCCGCCGGTTCTCCGGCCAGCACGGCAGCGGACCGGTTCTGCTGGAGATGGGCAAAGCATCAGGTTTCGTCATTTCCGCTCCGGGCGAACCCACAGTTCTGTGGATCGGTGACTCTTTATTGACGGATACTGTCCGCGAGCAGATCGAAACGGTCAGGCCGGATGTGATCATCACCCATTCCAGCGGCGCGGTTTGGGGTATTACTAAAACCCTCATACTTACCGATGCCGCGCAAACTGTGGAGATCTGCAAACTTGCACCGCAGAGCACAGTAGTGGCCGTTCACATGGAAGCCCTGGACCATGGTACTGTCACCCGCGCCAGCCTGCGTGAAGCCGCCCGTTCGAACAAAATTGATGACTCCCGTTTGCTGATCCCCGCCGACGGCGAAACGCTGGAATTCAGCCGGTCATAACGCCAATAAGGAGGATGCTATGTGGTTTATGAACCATATCTGGAATCCGATCGTACGATTGTTGCTTCGGTCACCCCTACATGGGATGATGAGCAAAAGCCTGATGCTGATCACCTATACCGGGAAGAAAAGCGGGAAAGAATATACCCTTCCGGTGACATACCTGGAAGATGGGAAGACCATCTATGTCATGCCGGGCATGCCGGAGAAAAAAGTCTGGTGGCACAACATTGAACAAGATACTCCGGTAAAACTGACCTTGCGGGGAAAAGTGGTCCCTGCCCGGGGAACCCGGTTGGAACCGCAAAAAGACCTGAAAGCTATCTCGCATATACTCCGTATGTTTATTATGAGAAACCCGCCGGTCGCCGCGTTGTTTAATGTTCGCCGGGGCGAAGACGGTTCCTTGAATCCGGAAGACCTGAATAAGGCATCTGAAAAAATCGTTATGATCCGGATGGATTTAAAGAAATAACCCTATCTCTCGCGGTAAGGAGAAGATCATATGCGGCAGATCATCAGCCTCGGGCAAAAAGAAGCCCAAATCGCTATTGAAACTATCCGAAAAGAAGCAGAAAAAGCCGGAAAAGCCTGCGTGATGGCTGTGGCAGACTCGCAGGGCGAACTGATCGCCCTGCTGCGCATGGACGGCGCGCCGGTCTCATCGGTGGTTATTGCCACAAATAAAGCCTGGACGGCAGCCCGTGAACGCAAACCTTCCGGCGACGTTGGTAAAGCATCGCGCGATCCCCTTCACGGATTTGACCTCCGCAACTATGGCGATCCGCGGTATATCGGCTGGGGCGGCGGGCTACCGGTATTGATCGAAGGCAAGGTTGCCGGGGCCGTGGCGGTCAGCGGATTATCATCGGAAGAAGATGAGGAACTTGCCCGTGCCGGGATTCAGGCAATTTTTAAAAACTGACCGACTGTAATAAACCATAAAAGAATTCACCCCTATCATGCCTGTATTGAAACTATCCATATTTCGCTCAGTCACGACAGATTACATTATTTTTTGCAGTCTGGTTTTCCCGTTTATTAGCCTGATTGTCATCATCGTCACGGTAGGAAATCCTCTTTTAATCGGCCTTCTGACGATCCTATCGGCAGCCACCCTGGTAATTGCCGGAATCAGATTCGTCAGGATACTGGCTATTATCAACGAAAACCAGATGGTTGACGCCATTGTTACATACGTCTATTTCTATCGTGGCCGGGGCACTATTAGTTTTTGTTTTACGTATAACGGAGAAAGCTACCATACCAGTCTTTATGTTATACGGACTAAGCCATCCACTGTATACAAACCCGGAGATAAGATCCAGGTGCTTGTTGACTGGAACGATCCCCGCAAAGCCCTGATCGCGGACCTGTATACAAATGTAGTCGATTCACAATAACCCGGGGGTTAACACCCCTTGCCGTTTGACGGCAGGTTGATGGTGAAGCGCGTGCCCTCCTCCAATTCACTTTCCACCTGAATTGTCCCGCCGTGTGCCTGAACCAGTTGACGGGCAATAGCCAACCCCAGTCCGCTGCCGGTACCCTCATGCCGTGAGCGCGATTTTTCGGCTTTCCAGAATCGGTCGAACACATTCGGCAGATCTTCCGGCGGTATGCCGCTGCCGGTATCTTCCACGGTCAATGTCACCCCTGTGCTGGTGGGAGCGGCTTTCAACCGGATGTACCCGCCCCGCTGGGTATACCGCATGGCATTGGCTACCAGATTATTCAATACCTGGCTCAATCTGTCCGCGTCCGCGTTTAATGTCAATTCCGAATCCGTGCCGGTGAGATTTTTCTGGAGGGTGATACCATTTTCGGCCGCCATAACAGAGAAACCGGTCAGCGTGTCTTCGATCAGGTCTGTTGCCAGAACAGGCTGGCAATGCAAATGAAGTTTCCCCGCCTCGGCCAGCGATAAGGTCTGCAAATCGTTGACCAATCTTGCCAGCAGCCGGGTCTCTTCCAACGTCGCGTTGATCTGCTCTTTAGTCGGTTCGTACACCCCATCCAACATACCTTCCAGATTACCCTGAATGATGTGCAGCGGCGTGCGCAGTTCATGCGCCACGTCTGCCGTCAAATTCCGGCGGTTCTGTTCCGCGTTGTCCAATTCTTCCGCCATGCGGTTGAAACTTCGGGCCATCCTGCCAAACTCGCCGCGCGCGCTTTCATCCACACGGGTGCTGAGATTGCCATCCGCTACCGCGTCCAATGCCGCCATAACATCCGCCAGCGGGTTCCCCATCTTCCGGAAAGCCAAACCGCCAAAAATGAAGAATATTACCCCGATGAGCATTGGGATTCCATAGATCACCGGAAGCATCATCCCGTGATTCGGGAAAATTTCGAGAATTTGTCCCGATAATTTTTTGAGTATAAACAAGATCATGGCCATAAAGGCGATTAACACGGGCAGGAACACAAAGATAAACCGCATGAACAGAAAACGGCGCTTAATCGGCCGGCTGGCGTGCCAATCACGGGAAGATTGATGCCAGGACTTGCCGGATTGCGCGTCTTGCCATGTGCTGAAAAAATCGCCGCAATTCCAGTTACCGGTATCCGGCTGGCTGGAATCATCATCCTCATGCCAGTTATTCATCATTCCACGGTAAGAATTCTTATGCCATTTCATCGGTAATCCAGAAAACGGTATCCTTCACCATACACAGTTTTGATATAGACCGGGCCAGCTAGGTCCGCGTCGATTTTGCGGCGCAGGTTTTTGATGTGTGAATCAATACTGCGGTCAAAGCTTTCCAGTGAAATGCCATGCATCTGGTCGATCAATTGCTCACGGGTCAATAATTGGCCGGGGTGCCGGGCCATGATTACCAGCAGCCTGAATTCATTCGGCGTCAGATGCACCGGCTGCCCTTTTAATCTAACCAGATGCGCGTCCAGATCGATCTCCAACTCACCCGCGTGGATCATGGATTGCGGTTTCATCTTTCCCTGAGCCCGCCGTAAAACCGCCCGCACCCGGGCAACAAGCGTACGCGGTGAAAACGGCTTGGTGATATAGTCATCCGCGCCAAGTTCCAACCCCACAATCTGGTCACTCTCATCTGAACGTGCGGTCAACATGATGATGGGAATCCCGCTCTCTCGCCGCAGCGTCCGGCAGACTTCCCACCCGTCAATATCCGGTAACATCAAGTCGAGAATGATCAAGTCCGGTTTTCCCCGCCGGGCTTCAGCCAATGCCATGCCGCCGTCAGACGCAGTGATCACCCGGAATCCATCTTTTTCCAGGTAATCACTCGTAAGCTTGACTATTTTCGGTTCGTCATCAACAACCAGAATCAATTCCTGCATGGTAATAGTGTACTTTATATGAAGATAGGTGAAGGTCCAACCCGTACGGGTTGGACCTAAAATCATCAAGCTTTTTCTGAATTATCAGATGTTTTGTTATCTGATTTTTCTTCGGATTCCATCTTTTCAAAATCCCAGAATGGATGCCTGTAGAATTTTCCATTACAACGGCAAAATCCACGATGTGGAAAACCAAAAATCAGGTGTTTGAAGATACTCAAAACTATCATCAAACCGATCAACATCGGGATGAACCCGAAGAAACCCATGAACGGATGGAAGTGATACCCCGGCATCATCGGATAAAACGGAACCGGCGATTTCAATTGTTCAGATGCGGTTGAAGCCGTATCCGCGTCGGCTGATAATCCCAACGCGTATCCCTGTGCCTGTCCGGCACGGAAAGCCATCGCGCCCCCGCCAAAGATCACCGCCAATAACACGATGGCAGCGATAACACGTAAAACAATCGAACCTCTTTGTGACATTTAATCCTCCATAAAGATTTGACTTACGTCTTTTTTAGTCTGACATTCAGTATGGCGCGCGATTGTGTAGACTTTGTGGAGGTGGAATGGAGAAAATGAAGAGGTTACTCACCAGCCTAGACTCAATTGCGTGATGAGACATGACTTCCTATAATAAAAATCAGAGAGACAACACAATTTTCGCAGTTGGGAGGTGTTGGGTGTTAATAAGATTGCGAAAATGGCTCAAATCACCGGAATTTCCCGGTGATGAAGAAACATCCACCATGGCCAGTATTCTGAACAGAATGGGGGTAATTCTCCTGCTTGTTCTGGTGACAACCGCGGTGGTTTTTGTTCCACTATTTTCCAACCGCAAGATCGAATCATGGATCCTCATTGGATTCCTGATTCTTCTCTTTTTCATAGGCCGGAGTTATTTATTACGGGGGAATATTGAATCCGCGGCTTTGATCATGGCTTTACCCGCCTGGGTATTGTTCTATGGGCTTGCAGCCATTGGGGGCAATATTAATAGCCCGTTGATTCCTGTGATCATGACATCAACCGTTGTAATTAGTTTTATTGTGAACAGGCGTTTTGGACTGGTTTTCCTGATCCTCGGGGTTCTTTCGGCGCTTGGATTGGCGCTCCTTCCGAGCTTGTCTTTACAGCCGCCAAAGGTCTTTGAGTTTTCCCCCGCGGCTTCCTGGTTTCTTTTCAGCCTGTCACTCATTTTCATGCATATTTTTATCTCTACTGTTATCACCAACCTGAAGAATTCTCTGAAAAAAGTACAAGATGAAAACGCGGCGCGGATCAAAGCGGAAAAAGCGCTTCTTCTAAGCGAAGAACGATTTAAGCGTTTTATGCAATTCTTCCCGGGGCTTGTGTATATAAAGGATGTCAACGGGAAGACGGTATTTGCCAACCAGGGATTTGATACTTACCTCGGACTCGATCCTGATCATATGTTGGGCAAAACCAGCCGGGATTTTTTTGGAGAAGAATTTGGGGGAAAAATTGAAGCTGATGACCGGCTGATTATTCAATCAGAAACCAGCCAGGTGATTGAAGAGGAATTCGGGGGTAAAGTTTGGTCAACATATAAGTTCGTTATCAACCAGGCCAACCAGGAAAAAATGCTGGGAGGTGTGACCCTCGACATTACTGAACGAAAACAAACCGAAAAGAAGTTAATAGAAAGTGAAGATTTTTTCAGACAATCACAACGGGCCGCTAATATTGGGTCTTATCAAAACGACCTGATTACCGGTAAATGGGAATCATCTGAAGTACTGGATGAAATATTTGGCATCACATCGGATATACCACATTCGTATGAAACATGGGTAAATCTAATCCATCCGGACGACCGGGAGATGATGGCCGTCTATTATCAGGATGACATTGTGGAAAAGGGGAACACATTTAATAAAGAATACCGGATCATCCGTCACTCTGATGGTGAAGTGCGGTGGGTTTTAGGGCTTGGAAAGATACTTCTTGGCAATGATGGTAGACCGGTCATCATG
>CAYQTY010000146.1:0-8329 GCA_964420535.1 uncultured Leptolinea sp.
GTCTCCGTCCCGATCTCCTTCAGAAGGTGCCGGACATCCGCTTTCGGGTAAGCCGGCAACATCCGGGCAGGCATCAGATGCATCTGCGATCCCATCCATATCGCTGTCAGGGCAGCCTGCTGCTCCGGTGCTTCCAGGCTGGTCCGGGCACGCGTCGGCAGCGCCGGCAACACCATCCGCATCAGGGTCATCTGCTGCCAATGCCTCGATAGTGATCGTTGTTTCCGCGGTTTCGTTCCGGCTATTAACGGAGCGGGCAACCAGAGTGTGACTGCCGGCTGGCGGATTCCAGGAAGTCAACAGAGGGAAGGGATTACTACCTCCCGGCAGGGTACTGGATTGGGCTTCAACAAGCTGACCATCTGCCCAGACCTCAACCTGTCTGAGCTTGATTTCATCGCGAGCCAGCACCCTGATCTCTACCGGTTGACTTGCCGTCACCTGTTCTCCATTCAATGGAGTCCGGAAAAATATGGTAGATTGGGAGGCCGCTTCACCTCTGATATACACAAATCCAACCAACAATATGATCACGACAACCAGAACCAGTACTCCCAGACAACCGAGACCGGCTATCGCTTTGCCGAGCCATCCCTGGCTCAGGCTTTCAGAAAATGATTGAGAATTAGGTCTATTGTTCATTTCATCACCTCCTGTTTCCTGTGATATCCGGTCAATTCAAAACAACAGAGAAAGATGAAGGGGACGACCAGGCGCTGTAGTTTCCCGCACCATCCTGGGCTCGTACCATCCACCGGTACACGCCTCCGCACTGTACTTTCACGCCAACTTGCTTATCCTTTACAGGACCATACCCTCCGGCGGATTGCCATACACCTTTTTTGACCTGAATTTCCAGTTTGACATAATATCCGGCAATTCCACTCGCATTATCCTTCGAAGGTTGCCATACCAGAGTCTGGTTGGTCTTGCATGGGATAGTTAATCCATTGGCAGGAACAGCCGGTACCGGAACAGAGGGAGGAGTCTTATCAACTTCCGGTTGTGGTTGTGGCTGCGGTTGCTGATCACCACCATCGTCATCCGGTGGCGGGACATCTGTCGCGCAATCACCGGTTACATTGATATTTACCGTATGCAGCTTTTCCGTTCCATCAAGATCGATCACTCGCAGGCTAAAGCGCTGAGTTGAACACAGACAGTCTTTATATGATCCAACAAAGGGTTGATCTTTACCGCCAAAAATTACACGTTGGGCGTTTTCAACGGCCCAGTACATGGTTGTGCATTCTCCGGCTTTGAGGGAATCGGGCTTCGCATAAAAACTAACATTACTCCCCGGAGGATTTGTAGGAGTTCTGGTAAATTCCGGTGTTATGGAGATAACCCTGGTAGGTGTCACTGTCACAGTTGGAGTTATGGTATTTTCAGGCGTTACGCTGATAACCGGACTGACAACGGCAACTTCGGGTTTCCCTTTAACCTCAACCATAACCGACGCCGGTTTCGCGGGTTGACCTTGCGCGTCAAATCCTTGCACTTGCAGCCTGTATGTTCCAGGTGTATCCGGAGTCCAATCCTGCTTGATAGAAATGAACTCGGAACTTACATCCGGTGGAACATCACGCCTGTAGGCTTCATCGTTGATTGTAAGTACAACTTCAGCGACACCTCCTTTTGCGAAGACGTGGGATTTTATGGCAATTGCCTTACCGGGTTCCAGCGATGCCCCGTCACGTGGATTGTCTATCCATGTCTCAGGACCCGTTGAAACCTGCTGAGCGCAGGATGTTGTTGAGGCGCAAACCACGATCAACAACAATCCATATCCAACTTTTTTCACTACATTCAGAATTTTTTCGTTCATCATTTCCTCCATTCTTGTTACCCGGAAAACCGGTTTTTCCACTTAATTACTGTGGCCAGATCTAATTCATCTTTGGGTATAAACGCTTCCGCCCCAATTTCTTTCGCAGACCGCACAAAAAGATCCGCGCTATCATGGTGGGCACTGACAAGGAAAATCCTTACATTTTCATTGGCGCTTATTAACTTCCGTGTTCCTTCAAGCCCGTTTTCACCCGGCAGCATCACATCAACTATGGCGATATCGGGTTTGGCGCTTCGAACAATTTCCAGAGCGGAAGCAATACTGTCCGCTTCTTCCACCATCTGGAATCCGGCGGTCAGGAGCAATGTGCGTAATTGACGGCGAAATTTTGGCTGGTCATCGACTATCAATACACGGTTCATAATTCCTCAGATACAAAAAGGCAGATGGTTTCCTGATTTCATAATAGCGTGCGCTGGTTACTTTCCACATCGTCGCCGGGTACTGATTAAGTACCAATTAAAAATAGGCAAAACCGGTACCGGGGTACCGGTTTTGCCTCAGGTGATATGTTTATTCGCGTCTATTTACTGAATAGATTTCAAGAGAATTGCCCCCTGGTGTGGACCTAAAACCAGAGATGAAACTTCTGAATAGTCTACGGCCCAGTCATCGACATTTCCATCTTCTGGAATTAGCCCTCCGCCAAACGGGATAGCCGTGTAAAACTTCTGCAGGAGATTAATCCGTTTCTCTTTTTCATCTGGATTTAAAAGAACCAGTCCATTGCTATATGTTCGGGCATACACCTGCCAATCCGAACGCCAGAGTGAACTAACAGTATCAGCGGCTACTTCAGAAGGTGTACCAATGGGTATCTCGTACTCAGGAAACCATTCCGGAGAAGTGGAAACTTCCATGTTGATAAACGTATACTTGCCCTTAATCAATAAATAATTACTTAATAAGAAAATCCGGTCAGATTCATTCTTGGGGTCAACATATTGTTGGAGAATAACAACCTTATCGCGGGTCACCATTCGAAGTATCCGGTCCATCTGTAGTTGCCAATCACCTTCATCGGAAGAAAAGTAATCACCTTCCACCCATCTTCCAAATCCTTCCACCATAACACCGTCGGAAGCGGAATAATCCGTTTTATCTCTTCCCGTGATCCATAACCCTACATTGTTTATGAGATGATATTTTTCCAGGTCGCCGGATTGTGTGAACGCGATGAATTGCTCAATTCTTGAAGACCATTGATCTTCAAAATTTTGGTCCAACAGTGGCAGTTCGGGAGAGAACAAATCATGACCATAATAATTCGGAGGGAACATCCCATCCACAAATACACCATCTGCTCCGGTTGCGTTGAGTTGACGTAGTACTTCTCCAGCCCAATACATCTGCCATGAAGGTTGCGAAATATCCATCAGATACCAGTTCCACTGGCAAAAGAAAATACGCTGTCCATTTTGCCTGTAAAACCATTCGTCATTTGGATTTTCAGGGTATTCCCGCACCCATTTTTCACCTTCGATGATTTCAATCCAGGATCCCTCTGGCTTACATCCCGAAGTAACGTGCCGGTACCCCAGGCCCATGCCCAGTCTGTAATTAAGAACTATGAATTTCGGATTACTTGCCCTGAGCCGGCGCGCATCCGAAGCGAATACCTTTTGCGTCCCATCGTAGTGGGTTGCAGCGAATTCGAATTGATACTCGCTCATATCCCAGGTTGCCAGTTGATCATTAAACACATGTATGCCATCCGTTGTATCCGGAAATGAACGGATCGGCGAAATTATTTTATTCTCAACTTGATTTTGCTGATCTGGCAGGATCACACCCGGTTGAGCCATGTGAGTCAGGTTATCAACAAAAAATGTGATTCCAAAATAAAAGACCAGGAATAAGGCGAAATAGTAAAACACATATCGCAGGTATTGTTGTACCGAAATCGGTTGGCGCGAACCATCATCTGTTGAACTGCTCTTAATGATATCTTTGTTATTTTCCATCAGTATGGCTTTCATTGGCAAAATAAACTACGCGCACAATCGTGCCTTTTCCAGGCTCCGATTCTAAAGACCAGGTCCCCCCTATCAGATCCATACGCTCTCGCATACCCGCCAATCCATAATGACTTTGCTGGGTCAAACCATGTAATGTATCCGGCGCGTTAAATCCGATCCCGTCATCTTCAATAGTCATCACTAATTGTGATCGTTCAAAGGATAAAGAAATATTCACGTGATGAGCATGGGCGTGTTTGGCGATGTTAGACAGTGCTTCCTGTGCGACCCGGAACAAATTAACAGATACTTCACCGGGAAGATGTTTTAGATCCTGGTCCGGGCATAGATTCAAATGAGTTTCTATTCCATTTATAGTCGTCCATTCAGAAGCCAGAGAACGGATGGCAGAACTTAATCCCAGAGTGTCTAGCATCGGCGGGCGTAAGTCTGCGCAAACCTGCCGTAATTCATCCGAAAGCTTACGAACTTCGATACGCATTTCTTCCAGATTTTTCCTCAGATGGTCAGAGATATCGTTGCTATTAAGCAACAATCCCATCTGGATATTCATGCCTACCAGAGCCTGAATAGGACTGTCATGAAGATCGCGCGCCAACCGGGATCTCTCTTCTTCCCGTGAGCGCAGTAATTGCCTCTGAGTATGCGCCAATGCTTCCCGGCTTGCCAAAATTTCTTCAAGGTGGTTTTGTAGTGTTTCAATCGTTAATGCATTATTTAGAGCAATCTCTGCCTGCTTAGCCAGAGTATTTAAGATTCGCTGATCCGTTTCAGATAGTTCATCACCATCCGTGTGTGGTCCGACGGTCCATTGCGATTGAATTTCTGTCTGGAATTTGTACCGAAAATTCGCTTTTAGAGGAGGCAATGAAAAAAATTGCGTGTTGGATGGGCGGATCCAAAGCGTGGAATCTGTCAGGCGCATCAGGTTGGGGACTTGCCCGGTGAGCACGGTGTTGACTTGATCGCGGGTTACGCATTTGGCCAACGCGTTACTTATCGTTTCAACCACTACAGGAAAATCATACCAACCGCCGTAAATATATTTATCTACCAGTCTTTGGGTTCTGGTTCTTAACCAATCAAACGTCCATCCGATCCAAATTGTTAGTAAGAAGATCACCGAAAGCCGATTAAACAGATCATCAGGCAAAAACTGGTAAATGTAAAAATAGGGAACAAGATAAATTATCAGGATGCCAAGCGATAACGATACATATACAAGCGTCCGATTAACAATCCGGTCAATTCCAAACAAGTTATACCGTAAGGTCGCAAGAAGATAACTAACAGGTATAACAACAAGAAACAAAGAGACTAACCATTCAGGCAAAAATAAGGAAGAACCTGAAGAAAGTGGAACAAGGTAAAAAATAAAGGGAACGGATAATGCCGCGATTGTGCAAAATAAAATGATCCTGATGCGTCTACGAGTTTCCGGGTTGGCACGATGACGGTAGGTGAAAGTCAGTAGAACCAGTGAAAGCGCAAGTACAAAACTGGTGAAAATGATGTTCGCCTGTTTCCCTGTATTGGGATCAATAACCCAGGAAAAGAATAAAACAATAGCCAGGATATTAGCGCAAACATAACCAACTGTCCGTAACAATTTGTTTCCCAGCCTGGCCGGATAGGATGAGATGAATTGCAACAATAATGGCGGCAATACACAGATTGTGAGTTTGCTGACTATACCGCCGAATACTGGTGGTACCCATGGAAATTGATACGCGACCGGAAAAAGAATCGCGGCGCCACTAACTTGAAAAATTAGAAATAACAAACGTACATCATCTTTTTGAAAACGTCGGACCAATAGTAAGGTACCGATTCCCCAGAAAGCCAGGGCTATTACAGTAGAACTGGCCAGCGGAAGAAGATTCATTTGCAGCAAGCGGACTGGTGCTACCGGATGCGATTCCCGTACCCCCTGCCGTTCAATTACAAGTGTGTGGATAAATCCCAATCTGGGCGTGTGAAAGGATGATACAGGATCGCTATCGATTGATATCAACACATCCCCGGAGAGTATTCCGGCAAGGTCTGACTGCCCTCCAGAGACAACACTGTGTATGGTCGCCGATCCCGGATAATCAAGAAAGAAATCAAATGTTGGTGTATTCCACTGGTATTGAATATTAAAAAAGACAAGGCAGGGAATAAAAAAGACAAGAAGAATGATACTTAAACTGGCGGCAGATTTCGCAAACCCTGAAACAGTTTTCATTATCGCGCTTTTAGCTTTAGGTTACTCTGGTCATCCCATGATGGAGGGCATACAGCATTGCTTCCGTTCTCGAATTTAAACCGATCTTTCCATAGATCGTGCTGATATGGTTTTGAACCGTTCTTTTGGTTAAAGTAAGCCGGTCTGCGATAGCAGAATTATCTAATCCCTCGGCCAACAAGCATAGAATTTCATATTCCCGGGGGGTGAGATCGTCTACATTAGTCTCTTTCTGAACATTTTCTTGCGGAGGTTCAGTATGGCTTATCGCACGTTGGATCACCTGGCTGGCAACAGAAGGGCTTAACCAGCTTTTCCCGCTTGATGCTGCGCGAACAGCGTTAGCCAGAGTCTCCAGCGCTTCGTCCTTTAAAACATATCCAATAGCCCCGTTTTGCAGGAGATTGAAGACCAGTTGAGGATCATTGTGGGCTGTTAATATCAATACGGCCGTTGTTGAATTAGTTGCGCGAATTCGTGCGGCTACATCAATTCCATTTTCATCCGGTAGCCCGACATCCAGCACCAGAACATCCGGAGCGATTTTACTTACCAGGTGCAACGCTTCCCTTCCGCTTCCACCTTCAGCAACAACTCTGATGTCGTCTGTGCAATCTAAAATGGCGCGCATTCCAGCGCGAACTATAGGATGATCATCGATTATGACGACATTGATCATTCGGCTTTCCATTTTTGAAGCTCTAACAATGCTCTGATAATTAGTTTATAACAAAAAACCCGTCAGGAGTACCGGGAAAATGTACTGGTACAAGTGCAGACGAATTAATTAAATATTTAAACAACCTATATCAAAGAAAATTAGTAGCCACAAGTATAACTGGGCTATATATTTCTTCACAAATACCTGATATGTTAAGAAATAAGCTAATTGGAAATGAAGTAATTATGCCGTTGGTGGATATGATTGATGGCAGTCATAAATAAAATGGTTTTTCTGGAAAAGAAGAAAAAGATAAAATACGTCATTGGGTATTAATAACAGGAATATCTAACCAATAGAACTATGAAGATGAAAGCTCGATTATGTAGGTCTTTCAGTTCAATTTCTCAAATAACGAAAACTATTGATAGCAATGAAAGGGATTATGAAACTTCAAAAAATAATTATGGTATTTATTGGAACAATCATTCTACTAACTATGTTGCTTATTTCTTCTTATTCATCTAGTATGAAAAAAGTGATTTCGAAACCTGTTTCATCAACTCCGACAAGCTTATCAGTAACATACCAGTCAAATTCGAAGAAACCAATTATTACAAATTCAATTACATCACCAAGTACCCAACTCAAATCATTACGTACAAATTTAAAAAATATACCTGATGGTGAATACCTAGCATATAATAAAGAAGATGGTTTGCACATCAAAAACATTGCTAATAATTATGATTTCAGTCTGGTGCAAATACCAAATTCTTGGATTGCATTATCACCTGATAAAAATTATGTAGCATATTCCCAATCGGGTAATGCATATATTTATGATGTTATAAATGATAAAGAAAGGCAGATCATCTCTTCAGGAAACAGATGTACAATGCCCGAATGGGCTCATGATAGCAAGAAAGTGGTTTTTGTTTGTGGAGATGACATTGGATCAGACCTGTACATATTTTTCTTACCAGATATTTCTGTTGAAAAAATTACTGATTGTTTAGAAACTCAAGATAATTGTGAATATCCAAAATGGTCGTCAGATGGGAAAATGATTGCATACAATCGAAAAACTGCATACTCTGGAAATTCGAATAGAGATGGATTATATATTTTAGATATTCAATGTGAAAAGAAAGAAAATTGCGTATCAAAAAATAATGGGCCATTTGACTATATAGGTTCATTTACTTGGTCTCCGGATAATAAACATCTAGCTGGAACATCAAATGGTATATTAAAAATATATAATTATGATAAAAACCAAGTCTCAATAGCCGAAAAGCTCTCAAAAATTGAGTATACATATGAGATCATCTGGTCAAAAGATGGCAAATTCCTAGCATTAAGTACAATAAATTCTACTAGTTTATATTCATTCGATAAAAAAATAATCGAGCAAATTGATCTTCCAAATGGATCACTTGTTTCAGATTGGATTCTATTTCCATAAAAAGCACATTATCATTTCTCGCTACCGTCCCGTTGACCACTCCCCATTCGAAGATGTGAAAACCCAATTCTAAAATACAAAACAATGTTTATGCATTTACTCCTATTGCACCCCTGACCAAATTTAAGGGTGCAACCGGGGT
>CAYQTY010000147.1:0-8314 GCA_964420535.1 uncultured Leptolinea sp.
ACCCAGGCGCCGCCTCCTGTGCCGGATAAAGACGTAACCCTGGCATTGGGCGACACGGTTGACGAAGCCATGAACACCATTCAACTGGCCGGTACTGATTGGAATGACGCGGTGAAGAAATACAACACCCGCCGCTCCCAGATCAAGGGCGAAATTGTGGCCAGAGTTTCAGAATACTTCGGTTTCGAATTGCCGGTGACCTTCCCGTATTATCAAGGCGGTAATGCCGGTCAACCGATCAAGAACCCGCTGGCAACTACGCAGCCATAGATTCAGTCACTTGTTTCGCTTAGCAGGCAAAAGGATTTTCCTTTTGCCTGCTTTTTTGTGCAGCTTCTACACAGTGTTGTTGGCGAAACGAATAAGATTTATATTGTCCAATATAGGCAGACTGGATGTGTGTTGGAGGATGAATGAAATCAAGACTTGATCCGTACTTTAATTTTGACGGGAACACCCGCGAAGCCATGACCTTTTACCAATCCGTTTTTGGCGGCAAATTGGAGATGTCGACATTTAAAGACTATAACGTGTCCCAGGACCCGGCTGATGACAACAAGATCATGCATTCCATGCTGGAAGCGGAAAACGGGATTTCCTTTATGGCGGCCGATACACCCCGGGGGATGGAATTCAAACCGGGAACAAATGGACGTATGACTTTAAGTGGTGATGACGCAGCAGAGTTGAAAGAATATTTTGAGAAGCTTTCGAACGGTGGCCTCGTTCTTGCTCCAATCGAGAAATCGCCCTGGGGCGATCAGTTCGGGATGGTGACGGATAAATACGGAATCACCTGGATGGTGAATATCGCCGCGAAGAAATAAGAAGTACGCATATCCGATCCTGGAGTGTGCATATCCGGTCCCAGAGACTATCCGCTGCCTGAGCCTGTCGAAGGCAGATTCTGGCGCGACCTCGAGAATATGGGTCACCTGCACTGCACAAAGCGCAGCGTAGTGCAAGTGTCGACAGGCTCACCCAACGGATGCATCAGGCCTCTGAGGATGGTTGATGAACCAGATTGCCTTACCTGCCTTATAATTAACTCCATCACATATCAAATAACCATGGAGTGAATTATGTTAAAAGACCTGGTATTTCACAATCGCAGTTATCGGCGCTTTGACCAATCTGCCCGGATCGCTCCTGAAACCCTGCGTGAGCTATGCGATCTCATGCGCCTGTCCCCTTCAGGCCGCAACGCGCAGCCGTTGAAATACATAACCGTTTCCTCGGAGGAAATGTGCGCGAAAGTATATCCCACCCTGGGATGGGCCGGATACCTGAAAGAGTGGGACGGACCTGAAGAGGGTGAGCGCCCGGCCGCCTATGTTGTAGTTCTGGGTGACACCGCAATAGCCAATAATTATGGCATCGATGCCGGCCTGGCTATACAGTCACTCAGTCTCGGCGCCGTGGAAAAGGGCCTGGGCGGATGCATCATTCAAACTGTGCGCCGCGATGACCTGAAAAAGATACTGGAAATAAGCGAACAATTTGAGATCCTGTATGTGATCGCGTTGGGCAAACCGGTGGAAAAAGTGGTGGTTGAACCGTTAAAACCGGAAGGTGACATTAAATACTGGCGCGACGCCGAACAAGGCCATCACGTTCCGAAGCGGGAATTGAAAGACCTGATCATCGCGGAAAAATAAGCCTTAATCGCGATGCATCTTCTCTTTCATCGGCTTCGCGTAGCTTGATGAAATACCATAGTGCTTTCTGAGTTCATTGACCATCTCGTAGAGATGGTCTTTGTATTCTTTGGACGCGGCTCCGGTTTTGTACATAGCCTGAAGTTTCGGGTATTCTTCGGGGAAGCTCTTCCGCATGGATTCAAAGAACACGTTCCGGGTGGCGCCGCGCAGGTATAACGTGCCGGGAAGCAAGTAGTCTGCCCCGCACTCACGTGCGTTGACGCACAACGCTTCAAAGTTCTCGCGGCTGTCCGTGATGTACGGGATGATCGGCATAACATGCAGCCCGATCGATGCGTTGGTTTTCCGGAATTCCTTCAACATGGCGAAGCGTTCGGCAGAAGGCGCCCCGCCGGGCTCGATCTTTTTTCGGACTGTCTCATCCATGGTGGTGATGGTGGCGGCTATATTGATATAGGTGATGCGTGAGAGCTCATCGATCAGGTCAAAATCGCGGAGCACCAGTGTGGATTTGGTCGAAATGATGGCCGGGGTTCTGTATTTGATCAACAGTTTCAAAATATGCGGCATGAACCGGTAGGTTTCTTCCGCCTTCTGGTAGCTATCGGTCACCCCGCCAATGTTAACGACCTCGCGTTTCCACGATGGGGACGACAATTCCTTTTCCAGATGCTCAACAATGTTCGTTTTTACAAAGATATCGTCATAGAAACCATCAGAATTCAGGTACTGGTGCGAATAAATGGCATAGCAGTAACTGCAGGCATGAGAGCAGCCGCGATATATGTTCAAGTCCCAACCAAAAGGAACTTTGCGTTTCAATTTATTCAGCGCGCTCTCGCACGTCATTTCTGTGATGGCCATATCGCTCCAAAATTGTCTATATGGGATCCTTTTTGGTAATAGAAATTGTATTCTAAAAACAACAATATGTAAAGATAAAAAAATCGTCTCCGGTGTGATTTACCGGAGACGATCTGTTATACATTGTTAACAACTATTTGGCTTTGCCCTGGTTGGCAACGCTGGCCATCTTGGCTTCAATGGCCGCCTGGTCGCCCAGGTAGTATTTCTTGAGGACTTTAAAGTTGTCGTCAAATTCGTACACCAGCGGAACACCGGTGGGGATGTTGACGCCAATGATCTCTTCATCAGACATATTGTCAAAATATTTGACAAGCGCGCGCAGGGAATTGCCATGCGCGGCGATGACCACGCGTTTGCCCGCAGCCATATCTTTTTTGATCACATTTTCGAAGTAGGGAACCACGCGGGCGACGGTTTCTTTAAGGCTTTCCGTCAACGGAAGCTGGTCTTTCTTCTCGGCGCGGTATTGAACCTGGTTCTGCGGGTTGCGCTCATCGGTCGGTTCGAGGCTGGGTGGCGGAACATCATAAGAGCGGCGCCAGATCTTGACCTGGTCTTCACCGTATTTGGCGGCGGTTTCGGCTTTGTTAAGTCCCTGCAGGGCGCCGTAGTGACGCTCGTTTAGAAGGTAGGTTTTCACAACCGGAAGCCATTCGCGGTCAAGTTCGGCGAGCACATAATTCAGGGTATGAATGGCGCGTTTCAGGTACGAGGTATAGCAGATGTCAAAGTCGTAGCCTTCCTGTTTGAGAATCTGGCCGCCCGCTTTGGCTTCTTCTACACCTTTTTCTGAAAGGTCAACATCGGTCCACCCGGTAAACAGATTAAGCCGGTTCCAGTCACTTTCACCATGCCGGATCAAGACTAATTTCATTTTTGCTTCCTCCATTACTGCGTAGTTTAATGGTGATAATTTGTCATTTATTCAACCGGTCTAATTTTACTCAATGGGGATGATTTTTTCAAAAGCAACTTGCCGATATGCCGGTTTTCCGGCTGGATTCCAACCATACCGTATAATTGAGGCATGGAAACACCCGTTCTGGCCACCAAATTATTCATACCTACGCCCAGGCCAAAAATTGTCACCCGCCAGCGGCTGATTGACCGTGTAACAGACGGGGTTCATCGCAAGTTGACCCTGGTCTCCGCGCCGGCTGGCTATGGAAAAACCACACTCGTAAGCGAGTGGGCATCCGGCTGCGGGTTCCCGGCTGCCTGGTATTCATTGGATGATGGCGACACCGATCCCGCGCGTTTTTTGCGCTATTTTATCCGGGCCATTCAAATGGCTTGTCCCGGCACGGGGCAGGGAATTCTGGGGCTGCTCGATTCACCCCAGCCGCCCGCGGTGGACAACCTGCTGCTGGCATTGATCAATGAGATTTCCTCGTTGGAACGGAAAGTAATTCTTGTGCTGGATGATTATCACCTGATAAGCTCCGGGCCCGCCAATGAGATCATGAAATTCTTCCTTGAACACCAACCGGCAAAGATCCATCTGGTGATCACTACACGTGAAGACCCGGATTTGTCGCTGGCACGTCTGCGGGCAGGTGATCAGTTGACAGAAGTACGCGCGGCTGACCTTGAATTCACCTTGCCTGAGGCAGCCGAGTTCTTGAACCGTGTGATGGAATTAAACCTGCCCGGTGAAGACGTCTCCATACTCGAAACCCGTACGGAAGGCTGGATTGCCGGCTTGCAGCTGGCAGCCATATCACTGCGTGGACAGAAAGATCCGGCCGAGTTCATCCGCCGCTTCACTGGCAGTCACCACTATGTGCTGGACTACCTGATCACAGAGGTTGTACGGCAGCAACCTGATGTGATACAGAAGTTCCTGCTCTGCACTGCCATTCTTGACCGTATGTGCGGTCCGCTATGTGACGCCCTGCTGGAAAGCCACTCCGGTCACGGGCAGGAGATTTTACTCTCTCTCGAACAATCCAACCTGTTCATCATCCCTTTGGACAACGAACGAAAATGGTATCGTTACCATCACCTGTTTGCCGATCTGCTGCGCCAACAGTTACGTCTGAATCCACCAGCGCTGGCCTCCCTGCCCATGGAGATGACCGGGGCAGAGATTGAGGCGGAGTTGCACATCCGCGCCAGTCAGTGGTATGAAGAAAGTGGACTGGAGGTCGAGGCATTTCAACATGCCGCCCTGGCCGGTGACCTGGACCGCACCGAACGATTGATCGATGGGAACGGTATGCCGCTGCACTTCAGGGGTGTTACCGCCCCTGTACTCCGCTGGTTGGATTCCCTTCCCTTCTCAGTGATGAATGAACGCCCGTCTCTATGGGTGATGTATGGCGGGGCAACCATGATCTCCGGCCATCCCAGTCAGGTGGAGCCGAAACTCAAGGCGGCTGAAGCCGCATTACAGGGCGAGCCGGAAACAGAAAGAACACGCGATTTGATCGGGCAAATCGCGGGGATGCGCGCGTTGGTCGCGGCATCTAAAAATGATATTGAAACCATCCTGGCACAGTCAAACCGGGCGCTTGAGTACCTGGCACCCGGTAACCTTTGTATCCGTACGATGACCACTTTTTCACTCGGAGTAGTGTATGAACTGCAGAATGACCGTGTAGCGGCGGAACGTGCGTTCACCGAAGTCATTGAAACAGCTCAAGCCTC
The DNA here is from genome assembly GCA_964420535.1 of uncultured Leptolinea sp. Classification (GTDB taxonomy): domain Bacteria; phylum Chloroflexota; class Anaerolineae; order Anaerolineales; family Anaerolineaceae; genus Leptolinea. The sequence goes on from CAYQTY010000147.1 coordinate 5,178, forward strand.
AGCGAATACCATGTTCACCCTGGCGGCGCTTTCATCATTGGCTAACCTGCAAGTATCTGAAAACCGGCTCCATGACGCTGAAAGCTCGTACCGGCGGTCTGTAGAGATAATTAACGATCCAGATAACTGGCTATCATATGATCCAAATTATGGACTGGCGCGCATATATTATGAATGGAATGACCTTGCCGCGGCGGAGTTTTTTGCCCGATCCTGTATCCGGCTGGCTCCCCAGGTGGAATGCGGCATGGTGGTCTCTGCCGAAGCCCTTCTGACCCGAATTTGCCTGGCACGGGGTGATCTGGCAGGGGCCACTGCTCAGGTTGCGATTGCCTATGAGACCGCACGGGCACGGGATTTGGTTGACCATAAACCCGAGGTGGATGCTGTTCACGTGGAAGTCTTGTTACGGCAGGGTAACCTGAATGCTGCCAGAATGCTGGCAGACCAATCCGGTCTGGCGCTCAGTCAAGCCCGGGTTTTACTGGCTTCCGGTGAAACCGGTGAAGCGTTGGTTATTCTTGAAAAATTACTCTGGAAACTTATGGAAATGGACCGCCCGGATGAGCGGTTAAAAACCATGTCCCTTATGACAGCCGCTTTGCAGTTGAGCGGGGAAACTGGAAAAGCCATCCGCCAGTTGGATATGATCTATGAAATGGCAGAGCACGAAAATTTTATACGCCTGTTTGTAGATGAGGGACCAGCCATGCGGAGTGTTTTGGTAGAAGCGGCCGAACAGGGGATTGAACCGGAATATACCGCCCGGCTGCTGAACGCTTTTAACCCACTACCCGGGGAAGGTTCTGCCGCGGCAGCTTCACCTGCCGCCAGTAATTTGATTGAACCGTTAAGTCAGCGTGAATTGGAAGTGCTGAAGTTGATCGCCGATGGCCTGTCAAACCGGGAGATCGGCGAGCGGCTGTTCCTCGCGTTGAGCACGGTCAAGGGACACAGCCGGGTGATATTCGACAAACTACAGGTGCAGCGGCGCACCGAAGCAGTGGCTAAAGCGCGGGAACTTGGGCTGTTGGATTCATAGATCAGCCTGAATCGTAAATCAATACCTCCGGCAATACTTAAGTATCTTCCGACCAATACCTTCATCCCTGTATAGTGTGTTCACATGGGAACGACAGGCCGTTCCCTGTTGTGAAAAAATGTGACCTGTCAGGAGCTGAAAAATGGCAACACGAAATACCGTTTTTAATCCATCCGCCGGGAAGAAGGCACTCTTCTCCACACTATGGATCTTTGTTATGTTCAACTATTTTTATTGCGACTACCTGTCCAACCTCGATGCCGGGGTTTTGAAAGGACTTCTCGATGGAAAGATCGCCGGAATGTCGGTTACGCCTTCATTTATGATGAATGCCGCATTGCTCATGGAAATTCCAACCATCATGGTTTTGCTTTCGCGCGTGCTGCCTTTCCGCGTTAACCGCTGGGCGAATATCATCGCGGGTCTGATCATGACGCTTGTCCAGGTTGGTTCATTGTTTGTTGGCTCAGGGCCTACCCTGCATTACATTTTCTATTCCGTAATTGAAGCTTCCACCACCGCGTTCATCGTCTGGTTCGCGTGGAATTGGCATGATGCAGCCCCGGCCGAATAAATAAGTTGGCAAATCCGTATTTTTTTAAGGTAAATGAAGATGAATAAACCTGTTCAAAAGTCCCGATTATTGGGCATAGCCTTCCTGATCCAATGCATTATCCCGATCCTGGCCAATGTATTATTAATTGTCCCTTTGATCCACACCGGAGATGCCGCCGCTACCCTGGCTGACCTGGCCAGTCACCCTGTTGAACTCCGGATCGGCGTGCTGGGCGAGATGATCACCGCGCTGGGGATTATTTTCCTGGGGGTTGTTCTGTATCAAACCCTGCGCAAAGAGAATGAAATCATGGCACTAACCGGCATGAGTTTTTATATTCTTGAAGCGGTGTTGTTGACCATAAGCCGGTCGACCGGGATCGTGCTGTTGAATATGGGACGCGATTTCATGGCGTCCGGTCAACCTGCCGCCATGCTTCCCGTGGCTTCGGCATTGCTGGACTCCATGGATTTGAATTACACCCTGGGGGTGCTGGCTTTTTCAATCGGGGGCCCATTCTTATACTATTTGTTGTACCGCTCAAACCTGGTACCCCGGTGGCTGTCACTCTGGGGATTGGTCGCCGCCACCGGTTCCTGCCTGGTGGCAACAGTCGGAAAGCTACTGGGGTTCCCGTTCCCGTTCTGGTATTACCTTCCGTATATGCCGTTTGAATTCTTCATCGGCTTCTGGATCTTGTTCAAAGGAATACCGGTGGTTCCCGGCAGCCCTGTAGTTGAAATGAAACATTAAAAGGTTAATGGAGAACGGCATGAAAGCAATTGTTTATAAAAAATATGGACATCCAGATGTAATGCGCATGGAAGATGTGGAGAAACCGGTACCGGGCAATAATGAGGTCCTGGTCAGGATCCACGCGGTGTCTGTCAATTTTGCTGACTGGCATTTGCTCACCGGCACCCCGTTCCTGGCCCGGATGTCATTCGGACTGTTTCGGCCAAACACGACAATTCTGGGCGCGGATATCGCCGGCACGGTGGAGGCTGTTGGCAGTGCTGTGACCGGTTTTAAACCCGGCGATGAAGTCTACGGTGACCTGGGATTGAACGGTTTCGGCGGGTTTGCGGAATACGTCTGCGCGCCGCACAATGTGATCGCCCTGAAACCGGTCAACCTGACGTTCGCGGAAACGGCGGCTCTGCCCATGGCAGCAGTCACCGCTCTGCAGGTGCTGCGCGATGGCGGAAAGGTCAAACCCGGGCAGAAAGTCCTCATCCACGGGGCAGCCGGTGGGGTGGGGACGTTTGCCGTGCAGATCGCCAAACACATGGGCGCCGAAGTAACCGCCGTATGCAGTACGCGCAATATCGATATAGTGCGTTCTCTGGGCGCGGATCATATAATAGACTATACAAAAGAAGATTTCGCGAAGAGCGGTGTGAAATACGACCTGATCCTGGGGATCAACGGCAATCGTTCGATCAGCGATTATCACAGAGCACTGACCCCAAAGGGCACTTACCTTATGGTTGGAGGTTCCGACCGTCAGATATTTCAAGCCATGTTGCTTGGAGGTAT
>CAYQTY010000148.1:0-8288 GCA_964420535.1 uncultured Leptolinea sp.
GACGCCAACGGCATCCTCAAAGTGACCGCCCTCGATAAAGCCTCCAGCCGCAGCCAACATATCACCATCACCGCTTCCTCCGGCTTGAGCGAAGCCGAAGTGGATAAGATGCGCCGTGAAGCAGAAGCCAATGCGGATGCTGATATCAAACGCAAAGAACTGATCGAAGTCCGCAACCACGCGGATAACATGATCTATACCGCCGAAAAGATGTTGAAAGATTATGCCGATAAGATCCCGGCGGATATGAAAACCAAAACCGAAGATGGCATCAAGAAGGTCAAAGATGTCCTCTCTTCAGAAGACGCAGCAGCCATCAAGAAAACCACCGAAGATCTGGGTTCCATCGTGCAGGGTATGGGCGCCAGCTTCTACCAGCAGCCCGGAGCCGCCGGCCCTGAAGCAGGCGCGGGCGCCGGCCCCGAAGCCGGACAGGGTCCCGCTTCCAGCGGACCTGCCGAAGGCGATGTGGTTGATGGAGAATTCAAGAACGTTTAATAATTTATGGCACAACGAGACTACTACGAAGTTTTAGGTGTACCCCGAACGGCGACAGCGGACGATCTCAAGTCCGCTTTTCGCCGTCTGGCACGCGAATTTCACCCGGACGTAAACAAATCGCCGGATGCCGAAGAGAAGTTTAAAGAGCTCAACGAAGCTTATGCCGTACTATCAGATGCCGAAAAACGCGCAGCCTACGATCGGTATGGTTTCGCAGGTGTCAACAATATGGGCGGCGCTCCCGATTTTACAAACGTCGGGTTTGAAGAGATATTTGAAGAATTCTTCGGCTTCGGCGGACTGGGTGGCAGCCGCGGACGCCGCCGTAACTCCCCCCGGCGCGGCGCGGACCTGAGCTATACACTTCAGATGACATTCGAAGAAGCTTTTTCCGGCGCCAGCAAGGAAGTGGAGATCACCCGCGACGAACCCTGCACAGTTTGCAAAGGCAGCGGCGCCGAACCGGGCACCAGTCCGGTGAAGTGCGCCACCTGCGGCGGGCGCGGTGAAGTACGTCAGATGCGCCAGACCTTCATTGGGTCAATGGTGCAGGTGACCACCTGCCCTACCTGCAATGGCGCAGGTGAAGTGATCAACTCGCCCTGCCATGCCTGCAAGGGGCACGGGTACGAACGGCGTAAATCCAAGAAAACCGTCAATGTACCCGGCGGTGTGGATAACGGTACGCAAATCCGCCTGGCAGGTGAAGGCCAGCCCGGCGCGTTTGGCGGCCCTAACGGTAACCTGTATTTTGAGATTCAGGTCAAACCACACCAGTTCTTCCGCCGCAAAGGTGACGATGTTTACCTCGATTACAGTATAAACATCGCGCACGCAGCCCTCGGGTATGAAGCCGAGATCCCGGTTATCGATGGCAAATCGAAACTCAACATCCCTGCCGGCACTCAACCGGGAAAAGTGTTTACGATCAAAGGCAAAGGAATGCCCCGCCTGCGCGGTTCCGGCCGGGGCGACCAGCATGTGGTTGTACAGGTGGAGGTCCCCACAAAATTGAACGTGGAGCAGCGCAAAGCGTTTGAAGATCTGGGCCGTATGTTGGGTAATGAAGCCAAACCGACCGAACGCGGCTTTTTAGAATATCTAAAGGAGGTGTTGGGTGGCTGATGCCCGCTGGTTGGAAGTATCTCTTACCGGTGACGGTGAGATTGTGGAAGCCGTCAGTGAAGTAATGGGACGGTTCGTGACGGGCGGTGTTGTCACAGAATCCGGCGTGGAATACAACGACGCCGAAGACGAAGGCACCCCTGTCGGGCCGGTGCGTATTTACGGCTTCATCGCCGTGGATGAGAATCTGGAAAACACCCGCCAAAGCCTGGAAGAAGCCCTGTGGCATCTTGGACAGATCCATCCGCTGCCACCGCTTGACTTCCGTTACATTAAAGATGAAAACTGGATGGCTGCGTGGAAAGAGCATTACAAACCCATTCCCATCGGCAAGAAATTGCTGGTCCTTCCTGCCTGGCTTGAAAGCGAATATCCTGACCGTGTTGCCGTGCGCATTGACCCCAGCATGGCTTTCGGCACTGGAACACACCCCACAACCCGCCTTTGCATGCAGGCTATTGAAACCTACCTTGAACCCGGGAAACCGGTGATCGATGTGGGCTGCGGTTCCGGCATTTTGTCGATAGCGGCCGCGCTGCTGGGTTCCGGTGAAATTCTTGCGGTGGATATCGATAACGCCTCGGTGGTTTCCACCAAAGAGAACGCCACAGCCAACGGTGTGATGGAGAAGATCGAAACCGGACTGGGTTCGGTGAGTGAAGTCAAAAACGGGTTATTCTCCCGCAAACACGCCCCTCTGGTAGTGGCCAACATCCTGGCTCCGGTGATCATCCGTCTGTTTGACGCCGGCCTCGCTGACCTTGTCTCCCCCGGAGGGACGATCATTCTCTCCGGTATTCTGGCCGAGCAGGCGACCGGTATTGAAGCGGCTGCCATCGCCAAAGGCCTCAAGCCGGTCGAGAAATTGCAGATTGATGACTGGGTGGCACAGATCTTCAAGAAATAGTAGTATTGGATAAACCAGAAGAGGGTTGACATGAAAAAGTCAACCCTCTTTCTATTTTTCCATCGTGAACCAGAATTGATCGTATAATCCGGATATGGTTGATCTAATGCAAATCGGCCGGTGGATAGTCATTGCCGGTGTATCGCTAGTTGTCATCGGCGGTCTGGTCTACGCCGCCGGAAAGTTCGGGGTAACGGATTTTCCCGGCACACTCCGCCTGCAGGGAAATGGTGTAACGTGCGTGTTCCCGATTCTGGCCAGCATAGTGCTCAGTATCGTTTTGACAGTAGTCCTCAACCTGCTGGCGCGCCTGATGAAATAGCCGTACTAAAGCCGGGTAACCTGCGCTCCGCGATTGATCATCTCCAATTGGAACACGCGGTATGGCAAACCCGCGGCGGCAAAACAGTCGCCCATTACTTCAGCCGTGACGTCACTATCAGCCGGCATAAAGGCCACCACACTGGGTCCCGCGCCGGATAGCGCAGCGGCAGCGCCGCTCTGGTTGGCGGCTTTAATCGCTTCAGCCGCGCCGGGGATCAGAGGCAAACGATACGGTTGGTGCAGGCAATCTGTCAGCCCGTCGCGAAGCAAGTCAACATCACCCTGGCGGAAGCCTTCCAAAATTGCTGGAACTCGGGAAATGTTGGAGACCGCGTCTGCCATACTGACTTTTTGCGGAAGCGCTTTGCGCGCCGCGTGAGTCGAGAGGTCAACCGCCGGCAGCAATATTACAGCATTTTCCGGCTCGAGATTGAACAACAAAGCTTTATAAGCATCGCAGCTTTTTCGGACGGCTACCAATCCGCCGAAGATGGCGGCGCCTACGTTATCCGCATGGCCTTCCAGTTCGGCCGAAATCTGCAGCCAGGTATCTTTGTTTTCGTGATCCGGGTTCAAGGTCGTTGCGGAAATTACTCCGATTAACACAGCTGTTGCACTGGAACCCATTCCGGATCCCATGGGAATATGGTTTTCACAACTGAACAGCACGCCTTCAGGAGCCTCGATACCCAGTTTCTCAAGGGTAAAGAGGAATGCCTTGACGATCAGGTTGGTCTCATCCTCGGGCAGAATGCCTTCGCCTTCACCCCGAACCCGCACCCTATATCCCTTGCCGGAGAATTCGATATTAGCTTGATTCCACAGGTTGAACGCTACAGCCAGACAATCAAACCCGGCTCCCAGGTTTGCACTGGTAGCCGGGACTCTGATCTGGATAGACGGGAAAGCATCACTCATTTATTTCTCTCCCATTATGGCTGCTTCAAGGTCATCCGCTTTCGCGGGTATAAGCCGCGGAGCGGGCATGCTCTTCGCGATGATATCAGGGTCTTTCATACCGTGACCGGTGCACACGATGGTGATGCGTTTTCCGTCAGCATTAAAATTGCCAGCTTTAACCTCGTGCAACAGGCCGGCCAGGCCAGCCGCGGAAGCCGGTTCCACCCACACGCCGCTGGCTGCCAGCATGCGCTGTGCCGCCAGAATTTCGTCATCGGAAACGGCCATGATCTGGCCTTTGGATTCTTCCGCCGCCTGAAGAGCTTCTTCACCCCGCGCCGGTTTACCGATGCGGATGGCTGTAGCCAATGTTTCCGGATTTTCCACCGGGTGACCCAGCACGAGCGGAGCGGCTCCTTCAGCCTGTACACCCAGAATACGGGGCTTTGGGATGCCTTTTAGTTCGTTGTATTCCTTGAAACCCTTCCAATAGGAGGTAATATTCCCCGCGTTTCCCACCGGCAGGCATAACCAGTCAGGGGCAAAACCCAGCTCATCACATATTTCAAACGAAGCTGTTTTCTGTCCTTCAATGCGGTACGGATTCAATGAATTGACCAGCGCGATGGGGGTGCGGTTGGAGATCTCCACCACCAGGGTCAACGCGTCGTCGAACGAGCCGTCAATCTGGAAGACATCCGCGCCGTAGGCTACGGCGCCGGCCAGCTTGCCGGCAGCCACCTTACCTTTGGGGATCAACACAATGGCACGCAACCCGCTGCGGGCCGCGTACGCGGCGGCAGAAGCCGCCGTATTACCGGTGGAAGCACAGATTACAGCTTTCGCGCCGCGTCCCACAGCTTCACTGATGGCAACGGTCATTCCGCGGTCTTTAAACGAACCGGTGGGATTCAATCCTTCGAACTTTATCCACACCTTACAGCCTTTACCCAGTTCTTCCGCGATTCGAGGAACCGGGATCAGGGGAGTGCTGCCTTCCAGCAGGGTCACTGTTTGAGTGTGATCCGGAATGTTCAATAAAGGACGATAACGATCGATGACACCTTGCGAAACCATGGCAAACTCCCTGAAATAAAAAGTCCGGAGGGGTTAATCCCTCCGGACTCAGATTATAACCCGAAGTCGGTCAGCTTTCCGGCACGATCTCAAAAGAAGTGGTAATTTCTGCTACACCACTGACGGTGGACGCCACAGAACAATACTTCGTGTGAGAGAGTTCTATCGCCTGGGCGATATCTTTTTCCTGGATGCCCTTGCCTTTCACTCGATACGTCATGTGAATTTTTCGAAACGTCCAGGGCGGGTTAGAATCCTGTTCGGCATTTACAGCTACTTCCAACAGATCCAGCGGTTGCCGCTTTTTGGTCATGATCTCCACCACATCGACCGAACTACAGGATGCCAGTGCGACCAAAAGTAGTTCTGAAGGCTTCATTCCCACACCCTCGTCTGTTGACGAAAGCACAACCGAATGGTTTGTAGAGTCAATGCCCACAAACCGTTTACCGCCAATCCATTTGACCTGTGCAGAACTCATACGTATCTCCTTCGCCTAAGATGCCTTGGATAACATGGTGACAATTTCATCCATCTTTTGACGGGCTGATGCTGAATCCATTTCTTCGTTTGGTGCCATACAACTATCCATATACTCGCGGATGAAGAACATATTGGCAGATTGAACCGCTGCCCGAACAGAAAGCATTTGCTGGACAATTTCCTTACAGTCACGGCTGTTGTCGAGCATCGATTCAATTCCGCGGATCTGGCCTTCCAGCCGGCGTAATCGTTTCTTCATTTCACTTTTCATTTCTTCGTTCATATTATTCATTGGGGCTCCCGGCACACGGCCGCGATAACATTATCCCCCTCAGGTAAAGCGTCCGCTACCACCGCAGCCGGAGGAAGATGCAGCACTTCCGGAATTACTTGAAGAGGAAGAAGGGGCAAACAATGAAATTTGTTTACGGCTGTGTAAACTTCCGCAAGCCGGGCATTCCTGGTCTCTTTCAGCATCAGAGAAATTCACCCGTTTTTCAAAATGGTTATCACATTCCTTACAAATATACTCATAAAGCGGCATAATCACCTCTCTCAACCAATATACTATGGGGGAGTATACCATAATTCAAGGATGCTTTTCCATAAAAATTCAGTATAATTTTTACCCATGGAAATCTGTTGTGAAGAATTTCGTGACGACATACTCCGGTCGTTGTGGGAAGAAATGCATGACCGGTTGCTTCGATTCATACTCAGCAAAGTCAATAATCCCGATGACGCGCAGGATATACTGCAAACAGTTTTCCTAAAAATTCATTCAGGGCTTGACTCTGTCCGCGATACAGAAAAGCAGGAAAGTTGGGTATTTCAAATAACCCGAAATTGCATAACCGATTTTTACCGCCAACCCGGCAAAGTCCCCCTGGATGAATCCCTGCCCACCTATGATGACTACAATAGCGACGATCCATCCTCAGAAATCGCCCTTTATGTCCATGATATTGTCGGTTCCCTGCCAGAGATGTATCGTCAGGCCATTGAGATGGTTGATTACCACAACATAAGCCAACAGGAAGCGGCAAAGGAGCTAGGGATTTCGGTATCAGGCATGAAATCGCGCGTTCAACGGGGGCGCGCCATGGTCCGTGAGATTATGCTGGCTTGTTGCCATTTTGAATTTGACAGCCAGGGTATTGTCATGGAATACTACACCTGCTGTCTTTGTAAGGGAAAATAACTTTATCTGCGTCCATTTCCTTTTTTGTGCGTCTATGAAGTAGACACATAATCATCTAGGAGAAATTTTATGGACGCATTAACTGTATTGATCGCCGAATCAGCCGGCAAAGTCTGGATCTCGCTTACCCACAATTGGCCGTACCTGCTCGTCAGCGTGGTGATCGCCGCCGCGTTGAAACTGTTTACTGATCAGGAAAAAATATCTGCGTTCCTGATCCGAAATAAGAGGGCTGGAGTGATCACCGCTACCGCGGCCGCTGTGGGAACTCCCTTATGTTCCTGCGGTACAACCGCCGTGGTGCTGGGCATGATGGCAAGCATGATACCCTGGGCTCCCATAGTGGCGTTTATGGTAGCTTCGCCGCTCTCGTCACCTGAAGGCATCGTTTACAGCGCCGGCCTGTTTGGCTGGCCGTTTGCCATCTACTACTTCATAACATCCATCATTCTCGGGTTGGCCGGCGGGATGGCCGCGGAATTCTTTGACCGGCGCGGCTGGCTGAAAAACCAAAACCGAATGAACACATTCGAATCTGCTTCAAAGGAGGCATTCTCATCCAACCAGGTAAAGAGGAACCTTCTGACAATTCAGTCACCCGAACTGGCATTCGCATCAGCACCGTCTTGTGGTTGTGGCTCCACCGGAACGGAGGCCGCCTTTAACAGCGATCCCGGCGGTAAATCAATGGTTGAAAGTTCATGCTCCTGTAGTACATCTGAATCTGAGACGGTTAAAGAAATAGTACAGTCAGATTCATCATGCGGCTGTGAAAATTCCGGCAATCAGTCTGTGAAAGAACCTGTGACTCTCAAATGTTTCTTTGTGGAAGTGTTAATGGCTTCCAAACAGTTACTGATCATGTTTGTGGGGTTTGTCTTTATCGGCTTCTTCCTGAACGATTTGATCCCTGAAGATTGGATCAGGGTATTGTTTGGCTCCGGGAATCTTTACAGTGTTCCCCTTGCCGCCACTATTGGCATACCCTTTTATATCAATAGCGAAGGATCTCTTCCGCTCGTAAGTTCATTGATGCAGGGCGGAATGAATCCAGGCGCGGCCATGGCCTTTTTGATAACTGGCGCGGGGACATCTCTGGGCGCTGTCACCGGTATGCTGACCATAGCCCGCTGGCGGGTTGTCGCCCTGGTTGTGGGTACTCTGTGGATCGGTTCGATCATTGCCGGATTTGGGTTCAATCTTTTACTTACAATTATGTAGAACATTTTACATAGCACAGATTTCCTACTTGACAGTTGAACGGTTGTTCTGGTATAGTATTTCTATACGGATTTCTATAGGAGGATTGTGCTATGCCAAGAAAGACAGTAGGTCTCAGTGACCGCCATAGAAAGATCATGGAATTCTTGACAACTTTTGTGGAAAAGAATAGCTATTCTCCTTCCATCCGTCAGATCGGTGAAAGCATCGGAGTGAAATCCACCTCCCTGGTGGATTACTACCTGACTTACCTGGAGCAGGAAGGTTACATTGCCCGTGACGGGCGCGTCTCCCGCAGCATCCGAGTATTCAAACCAATCTACCCTGAAGACAGCGGTCCCTCACTTAATCCTGAAATTTTGCACGGGCAGAGTTCTATCCCGTCATTGAGTGATATTCTTCGCATTCCTCTTTTTGGACGCATTGTTGCCAGCGCGCCATTACCCATGCCTCCCTCCGATATGGCCTATTTTGACCCGGAATCCTCTGTTGAAATCGCCCGCAGCCTTTTGCCCGCCAAAGAAAAGATCAGCGAATTGTTCGCTCTCG
>CAYQTY010000149.1:0-8284 GCA_964420535.1 uncultured Leptolinea sp.
TACCCTACACAGGTATATATATGGAAAAAACAGTGGCGACCCTAAGGGTCGCCACTGTTTTCGCATTCACTTTATACAAATTCGCAATCCAATTGCCGATTTGTACAGATATTCCATGCCTTTAATAATACATATACTCTGACCAACTTCATTCCGAACATCTCCGAATCCAGAATCCGGTTGACTGTTCAATCGCAGTAAACCCCATACGGTCATTAATGGGTTTTCCTTTATAAAGGGAAATTACCATGTTTGTAACTTGACATTCCTGCAGGTCGCGCGCCGCCTTGTTGGCGGGTTTTCACGTCAAAACAAAGAATCTGCCTAAGGGAAAAATTCTTTGCGGGTTCCAGTGTTTCATTGATATACATCACGCTATCATTTTTACGAAGAATAATAAACTTAGAATCCCCCTCCCCCACTTCATCAACCAGCCCGAAGGAACCCGTCAACCGGCCCGGTTTTCAGACCCCGAAAAACGGCGTTTCTGGCACGCAATATGCCCATATCCCAGAGAGATACCTATGCGCTTATCAAAGCCCCTTTTATGCATTTACAGTGCCTTTAGGGGCGACCCTCACTCAATTACAGGGTCGCCTCATTGGGTCGCCTCTTGACAAAACCCACCGGCGACCCTTATAATATCAGAAGGGCGACCCTTAGCCGGAAAATCTGCTCATTTCAAGGAACCGATTAAACCATACATGAAAACCATTGCCTTCGCCAACCAAAAAGGCGGTGTCGGAAAGACCACTACCGCCGTCACCCTCGCGCATGGACTCGCCCGACTTGGCCGCCGCACCCTGCTGGTTGATCTCGATCCCCAGGGGCATGTGGCCTTTTCTCTGGGCCACGAAAAAGAGCCGGGGCTCTTCAACCTGATCGTCAGCGAAATGCCGCTGCGCAAAGTGGTGGTGCATGCCCGCGAAAATCTGGATATCCTCCCCGGCGACAAAATGACCGAGAAGGTCAAACGCCAGATCACGGTTTCTGATTTCCGCGAGTCCATCCTGGCTAATTCTCTCGCCGACCTGGATTATGACGCGGTGCTGCTGGACATGGCACCGTCACTGGATGTGCTGCACGTCAACGGGCTGGTGGCCTCGGATTTTGTGATCATCCCCACCCGGTTGGACGCGCTGGCGGTTGACGGGGTACGCGAGATCCTGCTCACCATGGGCGAAGTGTCACAGCGCGGTCACACGTTTGAGGACTATGCCATATTGCCCACATTCTTTGACCGCACCACCCGCGAAACGCTCACCCAACTGCAGGAGATCGTAAAGACCTTCGGGAAGAGAGTCTGGCCGCCCATTCCACAGGACACCCGCGCGCGTGAATCTTCCGCGTATGGCAAAAGCCTGTGGGAATACGCCCCTGAATCCACGGTTTTGACCGGTTATGCCGACAACGGTAAGCATGTTGGCGGCTACGCGCAGTGTTTGGAACGCCTGTTGGAGGTATTGGATGCCTGATCCCAAATTTGAACGCCGCCCTGTGCTTGACCCCGCCGTGGCCGACCTGCTTTCGGGTATGGAACGCCGCAAGGCGGAGACTCAGCTCCCCCGCCAGCAGCGCGAGAAGAAGGCCAAGGAACGCGCCAAGATCACCTCGCGCCGTGAGCAGCGCGCCACATATGACCTGCCGCCGCAGCTCCGCCAGCGCATCAAAGATCTGGCGGACCGCGAGCGCCTGCCCGCCAGTCAACTGGTGAGCCTGGCATTGATCCGTTTTTTGAACGATCTGGAAACCGGCGCGGTGGATGTGGATGCCATGAAGCAGCCTTCGCGCAGTCCGCGGTATGATTGGAATCTGGATTTCCCGGATAATTTAATGCCCGGACTTGTGCTCCCTAGGATGATCACAAAAAATGGAAAGAAACGCTCTTAAAGTAATGAAGAGTCGTTAAAGAGTCTTAATAGAATCACGTGCAAAATTTGCACTTCTGTGAAATGCAGAAATTGCAGGCTGATGACGTGCAAAAGATTCCCCCCGGCCTCCCGGGGGTATTTTTTTCCTGCAGGCCGGGATGAATCCATTGCCCTCCGGCCAAAAGGCAAAATATGTATCCAGGGCAGGGTGAAATATTTGCATGCTGGCCTTAAGGCAAAATTTGTCAACAGGCCAGAAGGAAGAATTTGCGGGCTGGCCGGAAGGCGGAATTTGCATTCAAAAGAGGTTTTAATAGAAAAAGAAACGGCGACCCTTAGGGTCGCCTCTTTAATTTGATAATAAATGGGTTTATTCTTATTCAAAATACTTCACACCGGGGATATCTTTGAAGTGTGAGTCCAGGGTCCAGAAGACTGCGTTTTCGATTCTGGCAGTGGCCAGCAACAGGCTATCCGCCATGGGAATATGAAATTCAATTGATAGTTCTGATGCTGTCAGGGCAATTTCTTCTGTAATATTTACCAACCGGCCATAATATAAAACCCCCATTGTATTTGACGCCTGTTTGGAGTCAAATTCAAGACATAACTTTTTATACACCTCATACTTGTTGATCACGGATACGATCAACTCATCATAATTTTGAATCACCGGCGCGAAGATATACCCATTTTTACCGTTGGTAATAAATTCCAGCCAACCGGACGAATCAACAAGATTCATATTTCCCGGTCTTCCTCATCACGATAATTGGATGTATCCATATTTGGGTAGATTCCCCTGTAGCTTTCAATTGGCCGGATTGGGATGATTTCGAGATGCCCATTAATAAGTACAAATTGGATTTTCTCTCCGGGAACAATATTCAACCGTTCGCGGATCTCTTTCGGAATCACGATTTGATATTTTGGTGAGACGGTTGTAAATGTCATACGATACTCCTATCGATCACTGATTCGTAAAACGATTATAACAAAAGTGATGTTTGTGTTCAACAACGATTTTGTTGAGTCTAAACAAAAAAGAGGCGACCCTCAGGGTCGCCGTTAGTGATAAATTATTCAAAAAATCACCTGAGAGCACTCGTTGGATTCAGGGAGGTGTTCCCCTGATGAGATTCGCTCCCGGCAGACCAGCCCTCGACAGGTTCGGGCATCGAAAGTTTCGCTGGCTGAGCCTGTCCACTCATGGGGACAAGGATAATTCTCGCGGATGGGATTCACGCCCATCAGACCTTGATGCGTTAAACGCATCCAGTTTATTATAGGATCTATCGATAGGATCAGTTGTGCGAATGGGCGTTCAACAGCATCCTACTATTTATGCGATGGATTTCGCTGACAGAGGCTGTCAGAATAGCACTTTATTTGATGTGATAATGTCAGATCCCGATGTTGAGGATCTGCCCGGTGCCATCCGGCAGCGGACGCTGCTGGCATAAATATACCGGCGCCGGAATATAGACGATCGTTTCTTCCTGCTTCTGGTTCATCACCGATTCAAATGTCTGTTTGGTTACGGCCCGGCTCTTTTTGATATTCCCCGTCACAAAGGGCGATAATTCAAATTGACTAATGCCTGATAGCGTGTTTTTTTCTGTCATTGGTTGCACTCTTCCTTGAGATGTCCATTGAGCTTCAGCCTCTTCCTCAGACTGAATGTCGCTGCTCGCGGGGAACAGGGTGCAAGTAGCAAGCCAGATCCTGGATACCGGCAAATCAATTTTTACCGGATTTGATTCCCATTAAACGAAACCAAAACGGCGACCCTCAGGGTCGCCGCTATATATTTTTTTTGGTAATTTCAAGCGCCGATATTGATCAGCTTGCCGGTGCCATCCGGCATGGGTCCTTGCTTGATCATTTCAAGCAGAGCCTGGCCGACAGCTTCCTGCTGGTCCATGGTTTGCTTCATGATGGCCATGCTGATCTCATTCATCACCGCGCTGTTCTTACTGCCGGTGGCAAAGGAGGCCAGAGAGGATTCGAGAGAAACGGAATTAATCATATACATTTTATCGGCTGCCCGGCGGATTACTTTAGTGAATTGTGTTTTTCGATCGTGTATCTATAATGAAAGCGTTATTCAACTTGTTTCAGGGCAGGTAAACATGCATAAGAACGCTTCTTTTCTGCTTTTGGCAGGGTTGATGGTGATAGCGGCGTTGGTCACGGGCGGCAATACATTTCAGCCGGCCGATACCGCCGAGAAGGAAACATCCTTCTTTGAGGCAGAGGCTTCACCGGTGGATGAAAAAGTGTGCCCCAACCGCAAGGTCACCATGCTCTACAAGTTGACCTTCCATGGGATTGACTATGAAAAAGACCAGAAGCGGAATGGCGCGGTACCGTTTCCTTCGCTGACCCATCCCACCATCAAGGTGACGGCCACCAACGGCACGGTCAGCGAGGTGAAGGATCTGGCAGTTACCTATGAGGGTGAACCTCCATATGATGATGTGTTCAAATTTTGGAGCGATACCTTTAATTTCACGCCGAAAAAACCCGGCACAGCCACCGTCAACTTTGAAGCCCGTTACCTGGGGATGATCGCCCGCACCAAATGGACCATCAACGTGTGGGAAGATTGCAAGTACACTGTGGAAATCAGCTCGGATGAGTCAAATTTCAAAATGCCTTCCGGTAAAACGTTCAACGAAGAACAAAGTTGGTGGCAGGGTATTTTGTATTACGCCGGCCGCGCGAAGAATGTGCTGGCTGAACCGTTAATGAATGAAGATGGCGGCGGAGGACAGCAGCGGCTGTTTTCCGCATGGCGCCCGGCAGGTTTCCGGCAGGACGCTGCGCAGGGATCATTGGAGTTCTTTGCCGATGCCATTTGGCTGGGCAATGCTGAAGATACAACCTGTGGTACCGATGGGGCGTTAACCTGCACCGATACCTTCACCGTCCGCGCGTTGCCGGCGGAAGAAGACATCACTTTTGAGATCGACGTGCTTGGCGGGCAATGCAGTGGTTACCACATCTGGTGCCGCAGTGAGGGAGGGGGAGGGGATGCCAACATTCCGCCGATGGCGAGTGACGGTTTCAGCATGAGTGTGGATATCCCGGCGGAGGGCGGCAGCGCGCGTTTTGTGCGTCCGCTACCGCACGGAATATCCATGGAATACCTGGTCACCGCGTACCCGGAGGTGGAAGAATGAAACGCCGGTCTATTTTCATCGCCGGTTTGAGCCTTATTATTTTGTTTTCGGCCGGGTGCGGCGGCGGACAGACCGGTCAACCGCGGGTTGGGGAACCAATACCGGATGATAGCGCGCCGGCGCTTCTGGCAAACCCGCGCCAGGGATTGGACGCGCTGGACGGTTACCACGCGAGCCTGGTCAACGAATTTGCCGGCACACAGGACGGGAAGGACCAGCATTCCCGGATGGATATAACGGCGGATGTGGACCGCGGCAGTGAAGCTCTATTCGTGCAACAATCACAGACAGCCGGAGCGGGCCGCATGCGGGAGATGGTGAATGGCCTGGTCGGTCAGGCTGCGTATAGCCGAATTGGCGACAAAGACTCGCGCTGCCATATCACCTGGAGCGAAGACAACCAGCCGCCTTCTCTGCTGCCGCAGGATATCCTGCCCGCGGTTCTCTCGGCTGACAAAGCCGGTGAAGAAACAGTCAACGCGGTAAATACGGTACGGTACACATTGAATCCACAATCCCTGGGGACCGATGTCGAGGACCTGCAGGGTGACCTGTGGCTGGCTGAACCGGGCGGTTATGTGGTCAAACTTGATCTGACCTACTCAGGCGGCGAAAAGACTTTCGGCAAAGGCCGCAGTGGTAAACAAACCGTCCGCTATGAACTGACGAATATCAACGCCAACAGCGGCTTTGAATGGCCTGCCGGCTGCCAGCCGGTGCTGGCCGGTGTTCCTGAAGTGCCCGGCTCGAAGAATGTCAACCGCCTGCCGGACACACTGCGGTACACCACAGATTCCAGTGTGGAGAAGGTCACCGCGTTTTACAAAGAACACCTGGGGGAGTCCGTCTGGCGGTGGGGTGAAACGCACACCACCGGCGCCGGAGATTCGATCATCCTGTTCACCAAAGTGGACGAACCCGTCAGCCTGCGGATGCTGATGTCAAATTCAGATTCCGGTCTGGAGGTCAGCATCGCCAGACTTAAGCCCACGGTCAGGGAAGAAACCGGTGATGAAACCGGCAGCACACTGGAAGGCAATCCAGTGGATCCGGAGAAGGCCGGTCTTCCGGAAGGGGTGCCCATCTATCCGGGAGCCCGGGATTTCACCGGGGTAGAAGGTATGCGGCTGGTGTTCAATACCCCGGATGACGCGGAAAAGGTGAAAGATTTTTACCGGTCTGGTTTGAAAAAAGACGGCTGGGTGGTAATGCCCGGCAGCGAAGGCACACCGGATGTGCCGATGATGCTGAATAAAGACGGCATGATGTTGATCATTCTGGCAGGGGAGGGTGACACGGATACCCGGGTGGAAATGACCTGGTTAAAGCGGTGATGTAATTGATTGTTCCGGACAGGATGGAGGCAATTTGTTGAAATAGTAAATTGCCTCTTGTAATATAGAAAATATGTGCTATTATAGTGTAAACCGGAATGATCCGGTATGTCATGGTCGGATGAATTCCCGGTTTAACGGTTATTAAACCTGTGAAAGGCATACAAAAGAGCAGCAGACCGATGTAGGAGGGAGACGTAAAAGAGAAAATTGTTGTATAACCGGGGGTGTTCTAAAATAATTACGCTAATTATTTGCATTTTCAGGCAAAATAGAGTAACCTATTGAAATCGGTACTGATTTGATCTATAATACCTTTCAGGAGGAGGAAATAACCATGACCTTTGCCTTCAACGATGCAGAATGGCGTATGACCCGCCTGGAAAGGTTGGGTTTGAAGGAAGATCCATTCAAACTTTCCGCAGATCCGAGATATTTATACCTCGGTTCCGAACATCTCTCGGTCTATAAACAACTACTCAACATCATTTCGCGCCGGCGCGGCCTGGGGCTGGTGATCGGCGACATGGGCATGGGCAAAAGCTCGCTCGCCCGGCGGTTGTACGACGTGCACTCATCTGAACCCAACATGGATGTGTGCTACATCCATACCGCCGCGTTCAAATCGGGCATGGATGCCGCCCGCCAGATCTCCATCCAACTGGGGGTTGACCCGCAGCGCTCGTTCCAGCGCCAGATGGAAAGCATCGAGCGCAAAATGGCCGACGCGTACACGGCCAAGAGGAATGTTGTCATCTTGCTGGATGATGCCCAGTTGATGGATCCCACCGCGTTGGAGGTGATCCACCGGCTGTATAACTTTGATTACGACGCGAAAGTCGCGCAGGTGCTGGCTTTTGGCCAGAACGAAATGCTTGGCCTGTTCGAACAGAACAAAGCCGTCAACGCGCGCGTATTTGCCCGGCTGATCCTTTCACCACTGGCTTTGGGCAGCGCCCTGCAGATGGTACTGTTCCGCCTGAACGTGGCCGGCCGCAACGCGCCGCTCATTCACGACAACGCGTTTGAGCTGCTGTATGAAAGCTCACAGGGTGTGCCCCGCGAGATCATCCGGCTGTGCAACATCGCCATTGACCTTCTGCTGCAAAGCAGTGAGAGCATGATCACCCTGGCTATCGCAGAGGAGGCGGTAAAACAGTGAAAAAGACCAACCCCGCCGTAAACACTCCTGCCTGGCTTCAGCTATATGACGCGCGCACCAACCAGACCCTGGAAAGCCGCCCGGTTGGACGCCCGCCCGCGCCGGTTCCCCGGTTTAAAGTGGGCGTAACCATGTCTCAGGGTGAAACGGCTGAACTTAAAGTCTGGCAAGACCGTTTCAGCGCGTTGATGGGCCGCAAAATTTCCACGGGCGAAACTGTGGGAATTCTCGCGCGCATCTGCACCACGCGTTTTTCCCGTTTGTCAGACCAGGAGTATACGGACATGATGGATCTGATCGAAAGTCTGGTAGAGGGGCGGTAATTGTTTCTACCATAAACCCCCTGTGTTTTTGGTAGAAGAAACCCCCTCTTTATTTCAGGAGAAAACTCCACCCCATGGATCAACTGATTCAATCCCGAGCATACACATTGCGAACGTCTTCACTGGACGATGCGTGGGAGATGATTCTCGGTCAACTTCAATCTGAGATGGACCGGACCAGTTTTGAAACCTGGGTGCGCCCGCTGAGACCGGTCAGCTTCCGCGAGGGAGTGTTCACGGTGGGGGCGCGCAATACCTACGGGCGTGACTGGGTGGAAGCCCGCCTGCGCAGCCGCATGACCAACCTTCTCGAAGGTATGCTTCCGGGACCGGTGCGCCTGAAATTTACTGTGGTGAATGAGTTCTTCCATGAAGAGGGTGGGGAGCAACCACCCGCGCGGCGCGATAA
>CAYQTY010000150.1:0-1209 GCA_964420535.1 uncultured Leptolinea sp.
GGTAAAGCTCTCGAGTCTGTCCAAAATTTGCTCGTTCAGAATGTGTTGATCACATTGATCGTCATCGTGCTGGCCGTGGCATTCACCAGTAGTTTTGCCGGTTCGCGGATATTGAACAAGGTAGAAAAACTGGTTGATACATCACGCAAACTCGCCAATGGTGATCTGGACGCGCGGACAAATATCAACCCGGATTCCGGCGAGTTGGGATTCCTCGCCAGAACGTTTGATTCAACCATTGAGATATTGAAACAACAGAGTGATGAACGTCAACGCGTGATGGATGATGTATTGCGTGAACGCCAGTATTTTGAAACTCTGGTGCGTAGCAGCCCTGACGCGATTGCCGTACGGGATACTTCAGGAGCGATCTCAAGTATCAACCCGGCATTTTCAGAATTGTTTGGTTACACTCTGGATGAGTTGGAAAAATGCGATTTCGACGAACTGATTAACACGGCAGAAACGTTAGATCAGGGCAAGAATCTCACCCAGAATGTGCGGGAAGGCGGTTCGATCCGCATAATCGCCCGACGGCGGTCAAAAAGCGGCCGGATGATTGATGTGGAGATCAGCGGAGTTCCGATCATAGTCAACGGGAAGCAGGTGGGTGATCTGGGTATCTACCATGACATCACTGAGCTGATTGAGGCAAAACGGAACGCCGAAGCCTCCGCGCAGGCAAAAGCGGATTTTCTGGCGAACATGAGCCATGAGATCCGCACTCCGCTCAATGCCGTCATCGGAATGACCAACCTGTTGATGGACACCCGGTTGGATGGAACCCAGGTGGATTTTGTCAATACCATCCGGACCAGCGGTGAAGACCTTCTTACGATCATCAACGATATTCTTGATTTCTCCAAGATCGAAGCCGGAAAGCTGGATATGGAGGCAATGCCCTACGACCTGGGCGATTGTGTTGAATCGGCGCTGCAGCTTCTGGCGCCAAAAGCCAGTGATAAAGGGTTGGAACTCTTATACATGATTAATAAGGATACGCCTTCAGCATTGACTGGCGATCCGACACGACTGCGGCAAATTCTGGTCAACCTGTTGGGGAACGCCATCAAGTTTACCGAGCGAGGTGAGGTTTTCCTTTCTGTCGACGCGATGCCATTGGAAAATGATCAATATGAAGTCCACTTTGCCGTAAAGGATACAGGAATTGGCATACCAAAGGAAAAGCACAAACTTGTATTTGACAGT